>JAVVEZ010000062.1:0-21354 GCA_032250895.1 Pseudomonadales bacterium
GAAGATCTGCGAGCCTTCGGGGACCTCGTCGAGCTCGCATAATTCGTCGCCGGTGGACAGGATCGCCACGGTGGGGCGCTGGCCCACCAGCACGCTCGACCGGCCGCAGACGGCCATCATGCCGACCAGCGCCGGGGTGATGACCCGGCCTTTGGGGATGACGACCTCGCCTTCCTTCACGTCCTCGCCCGCCCGGCGGATGTTCTCGCCCACCGTGGCCTTGTCCTTGGCGAGGATGGCACTGCCGTTGCGGTCGGTGTCTTCCTGCATGAGCACTCGGGTGACCTCCTTCACATGAGTATCAAGCCGGTCGACTTCTTCATGGATGTCGGCCTTCTGCGTGACAAGCACGATCTCCTGCTCCAGGCGTCCAGCGTCCGCATCGATCTCCAATTGTGCAAGCTGGGCGCTTATTTTTTCCTGCTGGCGGGCCAGGATCCCGGGCATGGCCACGCGGATCTGCTGCACGATGGCGCTGACACTCGCCAGGCGCCGCTGAATGAAACCGACGAGTTCCTCTCCTTCCCGCTGCCGTTGTGCCACCAGGCTGTCCAGGGTCCGTGTAAACAAGCGTAAAGCGTGTTCTTCGATTTCCTTGAGATTCTGTTCCTGCTCCTGGATCACGCCGGGCCATTGCAGAACCTCGAGTGGGTTCACGGCAGCGGCATTGGTCATGATGGTGCTGATGTGCCGGCTGGCCTGATGCAGTTGCCGCAGCAGGGCTTCATTCAAATGCAGGCTGGGTTGTGCACCGGAGTTGGGTAAAAACCGGAGCTGGGCGTCGCATTTCCCCCGGCTGATGGTGCTGCGCAGGTGTTCCCGCAGTTTCGGTTCCAGGTTTTTCAAGGACTCAGGCAATTTGAACCCGGGTTCTAGAAAGCGGTGGTTGACCGTGCGAATTTCCCAGATCAGGGTGCCCCAGTCGTGTTCAGTCTGTTCCCGGGCAAAGGCGGTCATGCTGGCTATCATATAGGATGCTCTGGGTGGAATCGTGGCGGAAAGCCTCAGACGGCGAACTATAGCGGATTTGAGTCGTTTATAAAATTCCCCGACACAGGTACACTGCCGGGCCGATCAGACGTTAACAGACAAGCAGAGGTTATTATGCAGGCAGTAGAACGTCCAGGTGGACGTGCCCCCGGGCAGATGCGGGACATCCGCATTACCCGGCATTACACCAAACATGCCGAGGGTTCGGTGCTGGTGGAGTTTGGCGATACCAAGGTGATTTGTACGGCCAGCTGTGAGTCAGGTGTGCCCAGGTTTCTCAAGGGCAGTGGTCAGGGCTGGATCACGGCCGAATATGGCATGTTGCCCCGGTCCACCGGCAGCCGCATGGACCGGGAAGCTGCGCGCGGCAAACAGAGTGGCAGAACTCAGGAAATTCAGCGTCTGATCGGCCGTTCATTGCGGGCGGCGGTCGACATGAAATTGCTGGGGGAAAACACCATCAAGCTCGATTGTGATGTGATCCAGGCCGATGGCGGCACCAGAACCGCGTCCATCACGGGCGGCTGCGTGGCTCTGGTGGATGCCATCGATCATCTTTTGGCGCGAGGCCAGATCAGCAAGCCGGCACTCAGGCAGATGGTGGCCTCGGTCTCTGTGGGAATCTGCAAGGGCGTGGCGGTGCTGGACCTGGATTATCTGGAGGATTCCACCGCTCAAACCGATATGAATGTGGTGATGACCAGTCAGGGCGGCTTTATCGAACTGCAGGGAACCGGCGAAGACGGGGAGTTCAGCCGCGCTGAGCTCAACAGCATGATTGATCTGGCCAGGTCCGGGATTGAACAGTTGTTTGCCGCCCAGCAGCAGGCTCTGGACCGTTGACAAGCCGCCGCGCAAGCTGTCATCCCGGCTGGGGAGAACGAAACTGGACGACGAATGATGCACGATTATCAACAAGGGTTTCTGGATTTTGTCATTGCCCGCAAGATTCTGCGCTTTGGCGAATTCACGCTGAAATCAGGTAGACTGAGCCCCTATTTTTTCAATGCGGGGCTGTTCAACTCGGGTGCCTCCCTGCGTTTCATCGGTCAATGTTATGCGGCCGCCATCGCTGCGTCGACGCTGAGCTATGATGTCATCTTCGGGCCGGCCTACAAGGGTATTCCGCTGGCCTCAGCCACGGCCATCGCCCTGAGCGGGGATTTCGCTCAGGATAAGCCCTGGTGCTTCAACCGCAAGGAGGCCAAGGATCATGGTGAAGGCGGCAGCATCGTCGGCTCGCCATTGGCAGGGCGGGTATTGATCATCGATGATGTGATTACGGCAGGTACCGCCATCAGGGAAGTGATGGCCCTGATTGCTTCGGTGGGTGCCCAGGCTGCCGGCGTCGTGGTGGCGCTGGACCGGCAGGAAAAGGGCCGGTCCGAACTGTCGGCGATACAGGAAATTGAAAGGGACTATGGCATTCCGGTCGTAAGCATCATCAGCCTGCAGCAGATAGTGGCCTATCTGGACGCGCAGGAAAGCAGCGAGCTGAAGGAGCATCTTCCCGCCTTGCGGGCCTACCAGAAACGCTACGGAATCTCTGAATGAGCCGGCTGCGTGCCCACAGGCTCAGGCTTTTTCCCGAAGCAGCCCCTGTTGCAGCCATTGCCATTGTTCCTGCCAGCCCTGGGTGGGCAGGTTTTTGAAATCGCTGCGGCCATATTGTCTGATTCTACCTTCGACATAGGCCAGCAGCAGGTTCGCGCTTGCCGTCACACTGATCTGGGTGCGCAGGCCTTCCCTGACTTCCGCTTCCCGCAGAATCTGCTTCAATTGCGTTTCCAGACGGTCAAAGATCTGGCTGACCCGGGCGCGCAGGCGATCGCTTTCTCCGGCCAGGGCGTCGCCATTGAGAATGCGGGAAATCCCTGGATTTTTTTCCGAGAAGGTCAGCACCAGAAAGAGAATTTTTTCGCACTGCGTGCGAACATCCGGCTCCTCGTGCAGGATGCGGCTGATGCGGGTAAACAGCGTGTCCTCGATGAAGCTGATCAGTCCCTCGAACATGCGGGCCTTGCTGGGAAAGTGCCGGTACAGTGCCGCTTCGGAAACACCGACTTCAGCAGCGAGAGCGGCGGTGGTGATGCGGCCACCAGGCTTGCTTTCCAGCATTCGGGCCAGAGCCTGAAGGATGTGTTCCTTGCGGGAAACCTTTTCTGTTGTGGGCATGAGAGCTTTCCCCTAGGTTTTGGGCTGTTGCCTGTTGGTGACGAGAGTGCCGATACCCTTATCGGTAAATACCTCCAGCAGGACTGCGTGCTCCACCCTGCCGTCGATGATGTGGGCGCTTTTCACGCCGGCATTCACCGCATCCAGTGCACAATGGATTTTGGGCAGCATGCCGCCGTAAATGGTGCCGTCCGCGATCAGTTCATGTACCTGACGGGTGTTCAGTCCGGTCAGGACCTGGCCCTGCTTGTCCTGCACACCGGAGATGTTGGTCAGCAGAATGAGTTTCTCGGCCTTCAGCAATTGCGCCACCTTGCCGGCCACGATGTCGGCGTTGATGTTGTAGGAAGCGCCATGGGCGTCGGCCCCGATGGGGGCGATCACCGGAATGAAATCACTGTTCTTGATCATGTCGATCACGGCGGTATTGATGTGCTCGACCTCGCCCACATGCCCGATGTCGATGATCTCCGGCACCAGCATTTCGGGGGTCTGGTGGCTGACCTGCAATTTGCGGGCGCGGATGAAATCACCGTCCTTGCCGGTGATGCCGATGGCCTTGCCGCCATTGCGGTTGAGCAGGCTCACGATTTCCTTGTTGATCAGCCCGCCCAGCACCATTTCAACCACGTCCATCGTGGCGCTGTCGGTAACCCGCATGCCGTTGACGAAACGGGTCTTGATGTCGAGCCGTTCCAGCAGGGCTCCAATCTGCGGGCCGCCACCATGGACCACCACCGGGTGCATGCCGACCAGCTTCATCAGCACGATGTCGCGGGCAAAGCTGTTTTTCAGCTGGTCATCGATCATGGCATTGCCACCGTACTTGACGACGATGGTCTGGCCGGTGAAGCGCTGTATATACGGCAGGGCTTCCGTCAGCACACTGGCAATGTTTTTGATGGCATCGAGGTCCAAGGTCATTCAGAAACTCCTTAGCGAATACTTACTATCTTTTGGGGCCATAGAATAAAAGGAATTAGAAAAATTTTCATCCCTTTCCTTCAGAAGGTAAGGACAAGCTCGGGCGCCAGGCGCAGCAATTCCTGCCGGAACAGGGCCATGATCGCGTCCAGGTCTTCAACCGTGTCTGCTTCAAAGCGCAGGACCAGCGCCGGGGTGGTGTTGGAGGCTCGTACCAGGCCCCAACTGCCGGGGAAGTCGGCCCGGACACCATCGAGCGTGCTGACAAGGGCTCCGCTGAGCCGGCAGTCCTGCTGAAGTTTGGTTACCAGGGCAAATTTTCTGTCATCAGCGACGGGAACAAACAGTTCACTGGTACTGACACTGCTAGGCAGCCTTTGCAAAAACGCCTCTGCCGGCCGTTTGTTTTTAGTCATCAGTTCCAGGAAGCGGGCGGCGGCATAAAGGCCGTCATCGAAACCGTACCAGCGATGTTTGAAAAAAATGTGGGCCGAATATTCGCCACCGAGCAGGGCGCCGCTTTCCTGCATCTTCTGTTTGACGAAGGAATGCCCGCTCCGGCACATCAGCGCCTGGCCACCGGCACGCTCAATCAGCCGTGGCAGGTGACGGCTGCTTTTCACATCATAAATGATTTTTGCCCCCGGTTCGTCCGGCAGGATGTCCTGCGCGAAGGTCATCAGAAGCTTGTCGGCGTCAATGATATTGCCCTGAGCGCTGATCAGCGCGACCCGGTCCCCATCCCCGTCAAAGGCCACACCCAGATCGGCGCCCGCCGCCAGCACACAGGTACGGAGATCGCGAAGATTGGTGGGCTGGCTGGGGTCAGGATGGTGGTGGGGAAAATTGCCGTCGGGTTCGCAGTACAGGGGCAGCACTTCGCAGCCCAGGGCCCGGAACAGCCTGGGTGCCAGCAGGCCGGTGACACCGTTGCCGGCATCCACCACCACCTTCAGGTTTTTGTCCAGCCGGATATCAGCGCTGATACGGGCGATATAGGTGTCCTGGATGTCCAGGATCTGGCAGGTCCCGTTGCCGCTGTGGAAATCACCGGACTGAATCCGGGCATACAGTCGCTGGATCTGATGGGCGGCCAGACATGAGCGCTGGAGCACAATCTTGACACCGTTGTAATGGCCGGGATTGTGACTGCCGGTGATCATCACGCCGGATGCGGTCTCCAGCACATGGGTGGCAAAGTAGAGCACGGGCGTAGGCACGGTGCCTATGTTGATGACATGGCAGCCGCTCGCCAGAATACCTTCGATCATGGCCTGGATGAAAGCCGGGCTGGACAGGCGCGCATCGGCCGCCACGACCAGGGTTTGCTGGCCATGGTCAAGGGCTTCGGAAGCGATGGCACGGCCAAGCAGCGCCATTACCCCGACATCAAGCCCGTCTTTGGCGCCGACGATGCCCCGGATGTCATAGGCGCGAAAGATGTGTGCCGAGGGCAGCATCTCAGGCGCGGGACTGGCTTCGGCGTTGACTGATGAGGGTGATCATGGCTCGCGCCAGTTGTGATTTACTGGCGTTGCCCAGGGCCTGTTGCCCACCCTGCCAGTACGCCGTTGCAGCAGATTCATCCTGGTTGAAGGTTTGGGTGGCATGGTTGGCAAATACCAGGTCAAGTTTCTTGCCAGCCAGTTTTTTCAGGGCATTGGCTTCCAGGTTCTCAGTCTCTGCCGCAAAACCCACGGTAAAGGGCCGTTCAGCCTGGGCGGCGATGGTGGCGACGATGTCGGGATTCTTGCGCAGTTCGATGTGCATGGTGTCGGCAGATTTCTTGATTTTCTGCTCCGCCACCACGACCGGACGATAATCGGCCACGGCGGCGACGGCAATGAAAATATCTCCGTGCTGTTCCAGACAGGCAGCCAGCATGTCTTCGGCACTTTGAACCTTGATCAGTGTGGCACGGGATGGCGCCGGCAGATTGACCGGCCCGCTGATGAGAGTGACACGCGCACCCGCCTCGAGCGCTGCCTGGGCCAGGGCATAGCCCATTTTTCCCGAACTGTGATTGCTGATGAAACGCACCGGGTCGATGGCCTCACGGGTCGGCCCGGCGGTAATCACGACGGACAGCCCGGCCAATTCACCCGATTGGAACAGGGCGGCAGCGCCCGCCGCCAGATCGGCCGGTTCCAGCATCCGGCCGGGACCGATTTCACCACAGGCCTGATCGCCACTGCCGGGTCCCATGACATGGATGGCCCGCTGCGACAGGGCTTGAATATTGGCCTGGGTCTGGGCATTTTCCCACATGACCTGGTTCATGGCCGGGGCGATGGCAAGAGGTGCCCTGGTGGCCAGACAGAGGGTGCTCAGCAAGTCATTGGCAGCGCCATGCGCGAGATGGGCAATAAAGTTGGCCGTGGCCGGTGCCACCAGAATCAGATCAGCCCAGCGCGCCAGTTCGATATGTCCCATCGCGGCTTCGGCCTCGGTATCCAGCAGGTCGATGTGGACCCGCTGTCCGGACAGGGCCTGCAGGGTCAGCGGCGTGATGAATTCCTGCGCCCCCCGAGTCATGACGACCCGGACCTGGGCTCCGGCCTTTATTAACAGGCGACAGAGTTCGGCGCTCTTGTAGGCGGCGATGCCACCGCTAATCCCGAGAAGGATCTGTTTGTTGTTCAGGTTTGACATAGGGATGAACCGAAAATAAACAAGCGATTTGCTGAAACGGGGCTATAGTGGATACGGCATTTGGCACCGTGCTCAAAGAGCCGAAAGCTTAGCAGCATATGGCCTGGCTGAACAGCGTCGGACGGATTCCGGGCGCTGCCGAAAGGAGACGGATCCCGGGGTTCCAGGAGTCTGTCGGACTCAGGTGTTCGTAGCGAGGCGAGTGGAGCAGACATGGCAATCAGTGACTGGCCCCTGCATGAGCGGCCAAGAGAAAAACTGTTGCGGCAGGGGGCAGCACAGTTGTCAGATGCCGAATTGCTGGCGATTTTTCTGCGTACCGGCGTCAAGGGCGCCTCTGCGCTGGATGTGGCCAGAACACTGCTGAATACCTTTGGTGGTCTGCGGCCGATACTGGAGGCCAGCGCAGGCCGCCTTTGCGAGCAGCACGGCTTGGGCATGGGGAAATACGTTCAGTTGCAGGCCGCGCTGGAGCTGGCTCAGCGCCAGCTGCTGGAAGGCCTGAGCAGGCAGGATGCACTGACGAGCTCAGAAACGACCAAGCGCTATGTGCGGGCCCGCATGCGGGCTTATACAAGAGAGGTGTTTCTCTGTCTTTTTCTTGATAACCAGCATCGGGTGATTGCATTGGAGGAGCTGTTTCATGGCACCATCGATGGTGCCATGGTGCATCCCCGGGAAGTGGTCACGAGGTCTTTGCATCACAATGCCGGGGCCATCATTTTTGCCCACAATCATCCTTCCGGGGTTGCGGAACCGAGTCAGGCGGATATTGGCATTACCCGGCGTCTGCGCACGGCGCTGGAGCTGGTGGATATCAGGACTCTGGATCATCTGGTGGTCGGAGATACCGAGGTGGTTTCGCTGGCGGAGAGGGGTTTGTTATGACCTTCAGGCGCTGTGACAGGGCCCCCGTGCACGATAAAAAGAAAGAGCCTGCAAGCACTGCTTGCTATCGGGGCGTGCTTTTGGTATAAAACGCAGCTCTTTTTGAACAGCATTCGTGACGGAATCCCCGGAAGGCGTTTACGCGTTTATTTCAGACCTTGAAACGTGTTATTGAGCTTGGGTTGGCCGCTCGCAAGACAAGATCAGTGAGGCAAGACGATGTCCAGAGTATGTATGGTAACCGGCAAGAGACCGATGACCGGCAATAACGTTTCTCATGCGAAGAACAGAACCCGCCGCCGGTTCACGCCGAATCTTCACACCCACCGGTTCTGGGTTGAAGCCGAGAAGCGTTTTGTCAAACTGCGTCTCACCAGCAAGGGTATGAGAATCATTGACAAGAATGGTATCGATCAGGTGCTGAGCGATATCCGTGGCAAGGGCGTCAAGGTTTAAAAAGGAGTAGATCATGCGTGACAAAATCCGATTAGTTTCAAGTGCCAATACCGGACACTTTTACACCACAGACAAGAACAAGCGCACGACGCCGGACAAGATGGAGATCAAGAAATTTGATCCCGTTGTTCGCAAGCACGTGATTTATAAAGAAGCCAAGATCAAGTAAGGTTTCTGTATCGGCAGCTGGCCTGCTGCTGTCTTTCCCCGCTGCCGGTTTCGCTCACAGATTCTTGCTGTATTGAAAATACAGAGCGAGACCGGGAACAGCTTCTTGATGTCTTTTCCTGCTTCTTGTTTCTTCTGTTTCCAGCCGTTCTTTACGCAGCACAGTATCAGCATCGAGTATGCCTTTTTTTCGTCTAAGTGATATCCATATTGCCTTTGGCACCCAGGTCCTGCTGGACAAGGTCAGCCTTACCATAAAATCCGGTGACCGCATCGGTTTGCTGGGGCGCAATGGTGCGGGCAAAACCACCTTTCTGAAGCTATTGAGCGGAGCCATCCAGCCCGATGGCGGCGAGTTGTGGATCAGGCCCGGCATCAAGATATCCCGTTTGGCGCAGGAACTTCCCACGGGAGAAGAACAGACCGTGCTGGAATATGTTGCCGGTGGTCTGGCTGGCGTCGGGGAACTGCTCAGTGAGTTTTATCACCTGACCACCCAGGCCATGGACGATGAAGGATTAAAAAAACTGGAAAGAGTGCAGCAGGAAATCGAGGCATTGGGCGGCTGGTCTCTGCAGCAGAAAGTGGACAGCATGATCAGCAGCCTCGACCTGCCGGCCGAGACTCTGATGGCGTCCCTGTCCGGCGGCTGGTCACGGCGGGTGGCGATGGCGCGGGCACTGGTCAGTGAGCCCGACGTGCTGTTGCTGGACGAGCCCACCAACCATCTCGATATTCCGACCATCAACTGGCTGGAAAAACACTTGCAGGATTTTCGGGGCGCCATTGTGGTGATCACCCATGATCGTGCTTTTTTGCAGAAAATTGCCAATCAGATCATCGAGCTGGATCGCGGCCGTCTGTATTGCTGGCACTATGACTATCGCCGTTTCCTGGTTTTCAGGGAGCAGCAGCTGGCAGCCGAGGAAAAAACCAACAGTGAGTTTGACAAGAGGCTGGCCCAGGAAGAGATCTGGATAAGGCAGGGTATCAAGGCCCGGCGTACCCGCAACGAAGGCCGGGTTCGGGCACTGGAAAAAATGCGTGCCGAATACAGTGCCCGGCGCAAGGTGCTGGGTAACGCCAGGATCAGCGTAAGCAGTGCCGATCAATCCGGCAGAATCGTGGTGGAAGCGGAGCATGTCAGCCACAGTTTTGATGGTGTGCCAGTCATTTGTGATTTTTCCCTGACCATTCTGCGGGGCGACAAGATTGGTCTGATTGGTCCCAATGGGGCCGGGAAAACCACCCTGTTGAAAATTCTGCTGGGACAGCTGGAGCCGGAAAACGGCAGGATCAAAATCGGCAGCAAGCTGGAACTGGCCTATTTTGATCAGTTGCGGGCGCAGCTGCACCCCGAGCAAACCGTGCTCGAAAACCTGGCCCAGGCCGGGGAGTACATAGACGTCAAGGGCAAACCCCGGCATGTCATCAGTTATCTCCAGGACTTCCTGTTTACCCCTGAGCGCATCCGGCAACCGGTAAAATCGCTTTCCGGCGGTGAGCAGAATCGTCTGATTCTGGCGCGCCTGTTCAGCAAGTCGGCCAATCTGCTGGTGCTGGATGAACCCACCAATGATCTGGATATGGAAACCCTGGAGTTGCTGGAGGAAATTCTGCTGGACTTCGATGGTACGGTATTGCTGGTGAGCCACGATCGTGCGTTTTTGGATAATGTTGTGACCAGCAGCATTGTGTTTGAAGGGCAGGGTCGGGTGAAGCACTATGTTGGCGGTTATCAGGACTGGCTGGACAAGGGCGGACAGTTCATCGGCCTGGGTGCCGGAAATACCGGTAGCGACAGCAGGGCTTCTGCTGCGAAGGTTGCGCCGGTCCAGGAAAAACCCGTCCCCAAAACCCGTCTCAGCTTCAAGCTTCAGCGTGAACTGGAGCAGTTGCCGGCATTGATCGAAAAGGCTGAGCAAACGATCAATGCGCTGGAACAGCAGATCGCCGCTCCCGATTTTTACCGGCAGGAGCGTTCCCGGACGGATTCTGTGCTGCAGCAGCTCGCGCAGGCCCAGCAAGAGCAGGAAGACTTGTTCGGACGCTGGGAAAGCATAGAGCAACAACAGCAGTAAGGTTCCCTAATAGGCTGTTGAAAAACAGCCTGCGGACATGCGCCGCGAACCGGCTTGAAAAAGTCCATGGATGGGCTTTTTCAACAAGCTGCTAAAGACTCCTGCTCAGGGGTTTTTCTTGCTGAGATTTTTCATGGGCGCTCCGGGAGCATTATTTGTGATGATGTGTGATTCGCAGAGGAGCCTGCAGCAAATATTTATTCACCGCCAGCACCAGTGCGGGAAGGGTGCCCAACAGAAAAAAAGAACTTCTGGACATGTAGGACAAGCCGATGAAAACCCAGGTAATGACGATCCAGGTAGTCATGGCCAGCAGGCCATAAACCACATGGATGGAACTCTTTTGCTCGCAGAAAGAACAGCGCGCCGGAGCAACACACACGGAAAAAATCTTCTGCAGATTGGAAATTCCTTCACGTTGGCAGTGAGGGCATCGTTGCATACTGAGATAACCTGTACAGCTTGAGGCAGCCGACCCATGACAAGGCCTTATTCCGGGCCTCCCGGTATTTCGCCAAAGCAGCTTTTTCACTTCTGCGATGCTTGACCTGCATCAAAGGGGTCGAGACGGCCTGATGGAATAATGATACAACAGACGGCAAGCGATTCTGTTGATTGTTATTGCAGTTCATTCAAAATCAGGAGAAAAGAGTTTATGAGCACCGAAAAGCTTCATTTCAGAAAACTCATCATAGCCATGACAGTCCTGGTGCTGATCCTTGTTTTTGCCAGCATGGCATTGTCTGCCAGAGCGGCCTCAGCGGATGGCGGACTACCGGTGCCGGTCAGTATCAATGCCCTGATGGTGACCTTGATCGATCATTCGGGGCATTACATCTGGGACTATGGCGCCCTCGAGCGGGAGGTTAGCGCCGAGGAGTGGAGGGCAGTTGAATATTATGCCATTCAGTTGGCGGCGGCAGGCCCCCTGATTACGCTGGGTGGCGCGGGACGCCTGGATAATACCTGGGCGGCCTCGAGTCAGTGGACAAGCTTTGCCAACGCCATGAGCGATGCTGCCATGCTGGCCCTGGATGCCGCGAGAAACAACGATAAGCAACAATTGGGTACGGCGGGAGATGACTTGGTAGACAGTTGTGAAGGCTGCCACAAACTGTTCAAGCCCGATACCCCGACCGAGGGCATCATGCACCAGCCGGACTATGATCACCTGTATCATCTGTTCTCGGCGGGACCCTGACGTTTCGGTCATGCCGTTTTTAAAGAGTGCCTAATTGGCCACTTTTATCCATTCCCCGGGCTTGGGTTCTCCCCTGGGGTAGTCACCGTTGTAGAGTCTGAGCAAGTCCTCGGGATATTGGGGCAGACGGCTGCTGCGTGCGAGTTCGGCATAGGTGACAGGCCCCTTGACCTGAACGTATTCCAGTCTGACGGGGTTGGCAATGACCATTTCGTTGCGCGCAATGGGACGGAAACTTTTGATGGTGTTCAGCAACACCGTATCACTGTCTTCCGGGGCGTCACTGCCGACATTGCCGGTAAAGACAAAGGCGCGCGGGCCAAAATAGATCACGGCAATGCGCTCCGGTGGCGATCCCGGTTTGATCCCGGTATAGCCCCGGAGACCGAATTGTGAGAGTTCTTCTGTGCTTTTCAGCTCGGGGATATTGAGATCGTCCTTGATGAACAGCCGGGGTTCTTTTGCCTGTTGCAGACGCTGTGCCTCCACTTTGAGGGAGAGCAGCCCGGCAGGATCACGGGTGGTGACGGTGGTGGTGGTCTCTTCCCTGCCCCAGCCATCGGGGAATACCATGGTATAGCCAAGCAGGTTCTGATAATAGCGGTTGCGTCCCTCGCTGGTGGCCACCTGAGTGGAAGGACCCAATGGCAGACCATTCATGTGCTTGCGGAACTCGGCCGGGTCGACAGTCGATTCCTGCTGTTGCGAGAGTTTGCCTGCTTTTCCAACCACCTCCTGCAAGCGGGTATCATTTCTCGGGTGACTGGCAAACAGCCCATGATAATTGACGGCCTGAGTAGAGGTTTTCTTGGTGAAATCCTCGTTGTTTTTCAGGATCGTGATCACTTCCACCATGGCCATGGGGTCGTAGTTCGCATTCAACAGGTATTCGGCCCCGAGACTGTCTGCTTCAAGCTCCATATCCCGGCCATAGCCACTGATCAGCGCGCCGCTGAACAGTTCGGAGGTCTCACCCAGCGGATTCAATCCTGTGGTCAGCACCGAAGCGACCTGTACCGTGGTGGACACGACACTGGCTGCCCGGCTGGCCGTCTGCTGGCGCACGGCATGACGTGCGGTGATATGACCGATCTCATGACCGAGTACCGCCGCCAGTTGGGCTTCGCTGTTCAGATAAGCCAGTAATCCCCGATTGATGTAGACATAGCCGCCAGGCAGCGCAAAGGCGTTGATATCAGGGCTGTCGATGATGGTGAAGTGATACTCGAGCTCAGGACGATCGCCGGTCTTGGCGACCCTTTGTCCCACCTGGTTCACGTAGGCCTGCAAGCCCGGTTCGTTGTAGATGGGCATGTCCTTGAGCATCTGTTCATGCAGTTCCTTGCCCTTGGCAATCTCCGCCCTCTCGGACATCAGCACAAAGTTGACACCCCCGGTGGGGTTGCGGGCACAGGCGGCCAGCAGCACAGAGCTGAGCAAAAACAGCAAAAACGCTCTGCTGTGTTTAAAAAATTCGAAATGATTGTGAGTAAGCATAGTCATGGCATGATACCCGATAAGAGAACTCGGACCGGCGGGCGCTATTCTCCACCATTGATGAATTGTTTCAGTTGATTGCCCAAGGCATTGCAGGCATTGGCCTCCACCCGGGCAATCAAGGGGATGGGGATCACCACGGCGGGCATGTAGGACTGGCCATTGGCGTCCGTGCTGATGGACCCAACCGATTGCAGGGTTTCCACATCCCAGACCTCGGCTTCAAAATTGGAGTCATCCGTCCAGGTGCCAAAACCGAAACAGCCGCCGCCGCCCGGGCCGATGGCACAGGAAATGGACCCACTCTGGCCGGAGCGACGGGTAGTGCCATCCACCCAGACGATATATTGAATGCCATATTCCTCAAGCTTTTCGGCGGCAACATCCTGATCCACCACCTGCTGCAGGTGGCTGGTGCGCATGGGGGCGGTTCTAGGTTCAAAAAAAGGAAACATTGCATCGAGAAACTCCCGTTCCGGGATGACCTTGATGGAATTCCTGCCAGAGCCCACGACGCCGGCCACGCACTGCACGAAGTCGCTCTCGGTCTCATAATTGTTGCTTTGCCTGCGGCCAAGAATGACGATGCTTTCATCGCCGTTGATGGTCGTGGCGGATTGACGGAACTGATCGATGTCCGTGGTCGTGCAGGCACTCAAAAACGCAAGGCCCGCCAGCAGGCAAAACCGGCAAAGGTAAGTAACGTGGTTTCCATCCTGAGGTAAGATATTCATGGGTTTGCTTCCAGCGTTATTTTTCCAGGGATTTTTTTCCAAGCCACTCATTTACTTCGGGTATGTCGGCAAAACCGAGTGTGAAACTGGCAGCCAGATCGCGCAATGCAACCACGGCGGCATTATTGACGCCGCTGTCGATGGACTGAAAAGATTCCTCAGGCGACTTGCCATAGGCCGTCATTACCCAGTCCGCGATGTTGTCACCGGTGGCCGTGGACAGGCGCATGTTGTATTTGATCCAGACCTCATAGACGTCCAGCTTGGTTTTGTTCGGAAGGCCCAATTGAAATTCCTCGATCACCGGTACGAACACCAGGTCCAGACCGGGATAGGAGTCTATGGAACTGATGTCGTCGATAACAACGACCTTGCTGAAGACCGAGGGTAGAACGGTATTGAACAGCTGTACCTGCGAGGGCCCGCTTTTCACGATGATCTCGTCTTTCCCGGTGTTGTCATTGACTTCGGTAAATTGAAAATTGCGGAACTCATCGGTGTAATAGACCCCGAGAGTCACTGGCAGTTTGGACACCAGCGGTGAGGGGTAGTTTCCTGAAACATTGATGGTGGAAACGCCACAGCCCCCCAGCACCAGCAACAGGGAAGCGAGAAGAAGCGACAGGCGTTTGTTCACGGGAAAAAATCGTTTCATCGGTCAGGGCCAAATTCAACAAGCCGCGTTAGTTCGACAATGCAATGCTATCCATAAAATCTTGGATCGTTCTATCTTACTCTTGTTTGTCCGAACAGCAATACGGACTGATCAGGACTTCATTACTGCCAATCAATAAAAATCATTGAGACCGACAAAGGTACCACCGTTTTTTCGGGCCAGTTCGCGCATCATGATGGTAAAACGAATCACACCGGCCTGATAACGCCGGGGCTGGGTATACAGGGTAGGCAGGCCAATGGTATGAATCCTGACCCGGCGGTTGCCATCGGCATCGGCGACATTGAGACGGTCGACGACACGGATGACATCAGAAACCGAGTTACCGGTAAAATCGTCGCCAATGACATAGAGGCTGACCTTTTTGCCGGGATCATAAAAGGTGTTGATGGCAGTGGTAATGCCTTCCACGGGGCTGCTGTTGCTGAAGGGGTTCCAGGTTCGCAGCCGTTGAATAATGGCAGTACGACGGGTGGGGGAATCGGGAATCCAGTCGCCACGATAGCTGGGAAACATGTATTCCCCCATATCATTCATTACCTGAATGCCCTTGACCTCGGGATAGACTTCCAGGGTGTCGGTAATCACGTCCAGCACCTTGCCCCAGGCATAGTTGAACACACTGCCGGAGGTATCGATGATGAAAACGATGTACTCACTGTCCACCGGGATGCCGCCGGCGGATTGGCTGGCCGCCTGGGTCGTATTCTGTTGCAGCCTTCGCATTTCTTCCGTGAGTTGTTGCTTGGCGATGGCAAGACGCCCTTCCAGAATGCTGTCGACGGTGGATTCCTCGGTTGTGGACTCGAACTGTCCCTTGATGGTGGAAAGCTCCCGGCGCAAGCGGGCAATTCTGTCTTCATATTGCGAGAGTTGTTCGTGCCTGGCATTCAGATCCCGGTTCAGGATATTGGTTTCCCCACGGATATCAAACAGTTGCTCTTGCAGTTCGAGGACACTGCCGGAGGCAGGCTCTTCGGAAATCTCCAAGGGCACGGGAGCCGATGATTTGGTAATCATCAACAACAGGATCACGGCGCCGAAACCGGAAGAAATGACATCCAGAAAAGCGATGTTGGACGAGTCTGACTCTCTTTTTTTCCTAGCCACGATCCACTCCCGAGTGCTTCTCGAAGACCATTATGGCCAGTCCGCGGAAGGACTCATATAGGCCCCCTTGGTAGCGATGGCCAGTTGCCAGTACAGAGGGCTCGCCATCGGGTCTCCCTCCAGCGGCTCCATGATGATGTTGACCGGAATACCCGAGGGTAATTCCCTGATGGCCCGCTCAAACAATCTCTCCCGGTCAGGACCGGAAATCGTCCTGGCCCGGGGCGGGTTGTTGTCCAGCGTGGGCAGACCGTCGGTGATCAGGAAAATATTGTCCGGCAGCGGAGAGAGTTTCTGTATGGCCTGGAAAATATTTTGCAGGTTGGTGCCTTCACTGGGAACGACCTGGTGGAGGTTTTCGACGGCCTGATTGATTTGTTTTTCGTCGGCGACTTCCAGCCATTGACCTTCTGTCCCGGGAATCAGCGATTCGAAGGCCTTATTGAAAGTGTAGATCTGGTATTGACTGGGAGGAGGCAGTTGCGTGGTCAGCCAGTCCACCGTATTTCTGACATTGACCCATTTCTCGGAATTGAGTTTGGTTTCTTTCGGCATGTTCCGGCGCCGGATGATATTGACGATGGTGTTGTCCAGCATACTGGCAGAGGTGTCGACCAGAATCAGGATACGATTACCGCCGAGATAGAGTCCGGTCAGATACTGCCGGTTGCCGTTGCCGATGAACTGGCGGATATTATTTCCTGTTTGTTGTTCTTCGGCAGCCCGCAGGCGGGCGGCTTCGGCTTCCAGCACCGCAATATCCGATTTCAGTTTTTCCACGCTTTCCTGACTGGTGGAGCTTTCATTTTCCAGCTGGGCCAACTCTTCCAGAAAGGTGTTGATTTCCTCCTGAATCGAGGTGGCCAGGCCCTGGGCCTGGACCATCTGAAAATCGACATCGGAAACCGTATTGCGGATTCTTACCAGGTTACGCTGCCCTTCCAGAATTTCCTCGTTGAGCAGGTTGATCTCGGCGGCCAGGGCAGGATCATTGTTGGGAGAGTTGACGCTGATGGAATGATCGAGAATCAGAAAAATAAGCACGACGGCACCAAAGCCGCTGGACATGACATCCAGAAATGCCAGGCTTATCGGGTTGAAGTCGCGTTGACTGCGGGCTCTTGCCATATCAGTTGACTCGAATAAGGTGCATGCTCACAGAAGCATTCGGCAAAGTAATCTGATCCCCCAACCTTAGAGTTCTGCGTTCGGCAAGAGTTTCGCCATTGATCTGCAGAACCTCCCCTTCGGGTTTTTCCAGCACGTAGTCCTCGGCCTGCCGGGTGATGGTCAGCAGCCCTTCAAGGCCAGGTTCGGGAATCTCGATAAAGGAGATGTCATGGGTGCTGATGTTGGCTTTGGTGTTTTTCCCCAGATACAGGATTTGCCCCGTCAGCGGATAGGCAAGGTGATTGATCAGAATATGGCTGGGACCTGGCTGTGTTGTCCGGGACGAGGTAAGTGGAGTGGGGTTTCTGCCGCCCGGCAAGCTGGTAATGAAACTCAGGGCCTGTTCACCTTCCCTGACGATATGATCCAGCGCAAACAGGCCGTTTTCAATAACGGCGTTGTCCGGCAATACCGTGATGTTGGGCAAGAAGGCCTGGATGCCGGGCAGTAAAGCGGCCTCGGCGCTGGTGAACATGCCGGTATGTGGACTGGTCAGGGTTTTGATCTCGGCCTGGATCCTGGTCAGGATATTGGTGGCTCTCTGCTCAAAATGGTTACGGTTGAGCCTGGCCTGGTGGATAGTGCCCTTGTTGTTGATCTCCATCAGGATGTCGTTGCCACCCAGACTTTGTGCCAGCCACAGGGGCAGCTGGCTGTAGATGTATTGTTCGGTTTCAGCGTTGTGCCGGGGGTCGAAGCGGCTTTGCCGGATAAAGGCATCGGCAATCATGCTGGCCCAGGCGTCATACAGCGCCAGCGAACCGGCACCGGGAAGCTGCAGGACGGATTCCCGTTTCAGCATACCGTTCTTGTTGCTCAGAGAGCTGATGACGGCCTGGTGAAGCTGGATGTCCAGATAAATGGCGTTTTCGCTGTCAGCTGCGGCACAGGCGGCCAGTACCGCCATATCCACCAGACCCACGGCCTTGAGGGGGCTTTGTTTTGCCAGCCCCAGCAGTACGGCGAGCTGTTGCCGATTGTAATTGCCGGGCACCACAAAGATCACCTCGCTGCCTTGCGGACAAGTCTGGCACAGCGAAGAAAGGTGGCTAAAGGCAAGATCAGCCTGGTGGCGAAAATGCGGGTTGGTGTTGGTCAGGGGGTCCAGGCTCAGTTGGGACCAGAATTGATTGAAACTCTGTCTTGGGTAGAGTCGAAACAACTGCCGGGCCTCTTCACCAAAAACAGGGGTTTTGGGGGCAACATTGGCAAAGCCGGGGCTTTCAGCCAGAACCTTGCCCTCCTCCTCGCTGAGGCGGACATTACGGTCATTCAACTCGATGATATGCATGCTCACAGATGCTCATCCCGTTCCGGTACCTGGAGGTGCGAGATCAGGTTGGAGTCACAGTAGTGCTGGGTATCCAGAACCAGGCGGTCCTGCATCAGCTGCAGCTGATAAAGAATGAACATCACCAGAATACTGACCACCAGTGCGACAAAGGTGGAGTTGAAGGCCACACCCAGGCTGGTGGTAACACCGACGATATCGCCACTGACGGCTTTGTTGGCCTGGCTCAGGGCATCACCGATGCCACGTACGGTTCCCAGGAAGCCGATGGATGGGATGGCCCAGGCGATGTAGCGGACAACCGTCAGTTCACTTTCCAGGCGATCGGATTCATTGCTGCAGATATCCTTGATGACACTGGACACATCCTGAATGCTGCGCGTCGAGCCGAAACGCTGCAAAGCAGCGAGCAGGGTTCTCGGCAGCAGATAGTCCTTTTCCTGGGGTGGCAGTGCCTGTACCGGGCGGGCAAAGTCACGGGCGTCTTCCGGCAGGATGCTCATTCCTTCCGAGAGCTTGAGCAGTGAACGCTCCAGCAGTTTGCGCTCATTGTTGTTGCGGTACATTTTCAAACCGATGATCGCCATGGCCCAGAACATCAGAATGATGGTGGTTTCCTGTTCATAGTCCCGCATCACTACGTACAGCGAGCGCTCCTGCACATAGTCCGGATTGCTGGCCGCGATGGCCTGTTGTTGTGCCAGCACGGCTTCGGCATTGGGCCGGATCACCGCCACGTAGACGGCATGAACGACGATGATGGAAATAATCAATGCAAAGATCTGGTAGACGAAATCGGAAATGACTCCTTGGGCTTTCATGACAGGTTTTTGATCCTCAATAAAAAGTGGCTAGATATCAACAGGAAAGGCAACCGGCAGATCTTCCACGATCTGTACGCTGGGCACGAAGTCCTTGTCAGAAGGTGGAGCTCCTTCCTGCTCCTCTTGGGTAGTAACAGGAGTAGTAACAGGAATCGTGGCAGACGCTTCTGGTTCTGAAACGGGGGCTACGGAGGGCTCTGAGGTTTCTTCTTGCGGCTCCACTTCCGGCTCAGCGCTGAAACTGAATCCGCTCAGACCAGGCCAGAGCAGTATGCCGGACAGAATAAGTTTCTTCATGCTGTTCATGGTTCCAGATAGCGGGCGACCCTGAAGCCCAGGTCGTCCCGGGCCTCATCGCTGTAATCACGATAGGAAAGGCGCAGCTCGGTGATCGTGCCATGAGCCCAACTGGAACCTCTGACCACATGGTAACGTCCATCATCAGGCCCGAAAGGGTTGGTTTCAACCTGGTTGCCAACCACCCCGGAGGCGCCATAGAAATCATGGGTCCATTCGGCAACATTGCCGCCCATGTCAAAAAAGCCGTTGCTGTTGGCCTCGAAACTGCCGACCGGGGCGGAGCCCATGAAACTGTCATTGTAGTTGACGATGATACGGCCCAGAAAGGATGCCGCCGAGATGTCGGCGTAATTGCCGTGGTTTGCCGGCGGTGGCAGCTGGTCACCCCAGGGAAAGCGGAGCAGACTGTCGGCACTGCCATTGACCCTGGCCGCCCATTCCCACTCGGCTTCGGTCGGCAGGCGGTAGCCGCTGCTGTCCGGGTTGAAGCCGGTGACCTTGTCGTCAGCGACGGTATAAAAAGGAGGCAGGGATTCCTGTATGCTGAGCCAGTTACAGAAGAGTGCCGCGTCCTCCCAGCTGACCCGGACCACAGGCTGGCTGGCATTGTCCAGGGTCCTGCCCTGCAAGACGCCGGAGGAATGCTCCTTGCGGAATTGCTTGAACTGGGCATTGGTCACCTCGTGCAGGGACAGATAAAAAGGTCGGGACAGGTTGATATCGCGCAGGACTTCATTGGCCTGACGCCCGGCCTCGCGTCTGGAGGCGCCCATGGTAAAAGGCGTGGGGTAGAGCAGCTTGAGGGTCTGGCCGGCGGCGTTGGTGATCTGAGGCTTGATGGACTCCAGTTTCTGCTGTTCGAGACTTTTCAGCTCGATGTCGAGACGTTGCTCGATGCCGGGCCGGGAAATGAAATCCGTCTGATAGGACACATAACCCTCACGCCGGACCTCGATGGTCTGTGACGCTGCCAGCAGCTCGATGGTCTGGTTCGCATTGCCGATCAGTTTGCCATTGACATAGAGCTGGGCATCGGCAGGCTGGGCAACGATTTGCACCGAACTCAGAATCGGCTTGAGAGTGACATTGACAGAGGCTTCCTGGTCGGGGTTTATGCGCAGAGTCTGGCTATGTTCCTGGTATCCGTTGAGAAAGAATGAAAGCCGGTGCTGGCTGCCGGGAGGAACCGCAATTTCAAGCGGGGTCTGGCCCTGGTAATCCCCATTCAGTGTGACCGTGGCATTGCTCGGCGTGGAGCGCAGCAGTACCAGACCATCGGCAGGGATCAGCGCGATGGGTGGCAGGGTCTGGTCCTGCCGTGCCTGCACCGCCAGGACATCGGTCCAGGCCTTGTGGGCGGCGAGTTTGACCAAAATTTCATGTTTGCCTTCCAGGACTTCAGTGCTCAGAGGTGTCAGGCCTCTTTCCTCGCCATCCACGCTGACCGTTGCGCCGGGGGGAGAGGTATTGACGGTGATATTGGCCCAGGCCGGCAAAAGGTCCACCACCAGGGTTTGTTGCAGCGAGCGCCCTTCGATGTCAATGTTGGTGTCTACCGCCTGGTAGCGTTCTTTCTCGACATGGATATGGTGCTCGCCTGCGGCCAGTTCTATGGCGCTCAGTGGTGTCAGGCCGACCTCCTCGCCATCGATGACGACGCGTGCCTGCGTGATCGGGCCACTGGACAGGTTCAGGAAGCCGGGCAGCCGGATCAGTTCAATATTGAAGGTCTGAGCCTGTTCCGGGCCAATGTTCAGGCTGGTGTCGAGTTCGTAATAACCTTCTGCTTTTACCTTGATCTCGACGTCTCCGGTTCGGAGCAGATAACGGGGGCCGATCTGAATGGCCAGAGGGCTTTGCACGGAGAGTTCACTACCCACGGGCCTGAGGTCAAAGTAGACAGACTTGGCTGTGAGCACGAACCAGGCGGCGACAGCAAAGACGAAAAGAACGATGCCCAGCACGATGCGGACCGGATTCAGCCGGAAGGCAAAACGACGCTTGTCCAGCGCTGCCGGGGTGAAATCAATGGGAACGATCAGATCATCTGCCGCAGCGGAGCCGGGGGAATCTTGTCCAGGATGGTCTGTCATGACGCTACTCGGCTAGAGAATTGCTTCTTCGCACTGAATGGTAACGACTTTGCTTTCATCGTTCATGGAGATCACAAATTCTTCCCGGACGTCGCGGTAACCCGGGCGAACACCAACGGCTGTG
>JAVVEZ010000063.1:0-21067 GCA_032250895.1 Pseudomonadales bacterium
TTGTAAAGGACAACCAGCCTTCACCTGCGCAAGGCGCCTTGCCGTGGCACCGCTCAGGTTGCGCAGAGGTCACAATCAATTTTTAGAGGTGCCCTGGAGTCCGGCCTTCGCCGGAGCGGTGATAGAGGACCTGTTCAGAGTTTGCCTGGAGTTTCCCGAGCATTCTTGAGATGCTGTCTAGCGTGGGCGGAGTCGACAACATCTCCCGCAGGGAAATTGCCGTGCCGAAACGTGTATTGACGGCCAGCAGCAAGGTGGCGGCCAGCATCGAATTCCCGCCGACATCAAAAAAACTGTCCTGACTGCCAATTTCCGGAAGATCGAGGATTTCACAGACAAGCGAGGCAAGGATGGCAACATCGTCCTCTTCGCCGGCGCTGATTTGTTGTTGCCTGCGCAGGACGGGTGGCGCAAACAAGGCCTGACGGTCCTTTTTGCCGGTGGCACTCATGGGCATGTGTTCAATAAAAAAATACCGCTCCGGCAGCATGTAGGCGGGGAGGCTGCCTTGCAGAAAGGCATTGAGGGAGCCTGCGCTTTTATTCGGGCTGCCCTTGCGTGGGCAGACCCAGGCAGCGAGTATTTCCAATCGGGAACTGCCGATCCGAATGGGCTTGACGATGGCCTGCGCAATGGAGGGGTGTTGCTCCAATTGCTGCTCAATTTCTTCTGGTTCAATCCGGTAACCGTTGAGCTTGACCTGATTGTCGATGCGGCCATGGAAAAAGAGCTCCCCGGCGTGGTTGCGGCTGCACAGATCCCCGGTTTTATAGACTTTTTGTGCCGGAGAAGCACTGCTTGCCAGGTTTATGAATTTTTCCTGCGTCAAGGCCGGCTTGCCATAATAACCGAGGGCGAGAGCGGGGCCGCCGATGCACAGTTCCCCTTTTTCATCGGCCGCCGCCTCCTGTCCCGATGCCTTCAAAACATGGAGCTCACAGGTAGCCAGGGCGCGTCCGATACTGACACAGCTGCTGTCATGGCTTGCTGCTACAGCAGGCGTCACTTCCCTGGCAGTGGCCCAGATGGTGCATTCGGTCGGCCCATACAAATTCCACAGGCGGGTGTTCCTGACAGTAATGTCCGCTGCCAGTTTGAAAGGCAGCGCCTCACCGGTGGCAATGGCTTTGAGTGCTCTGTGTGCCGGATTCCAGTCATGCCGGATCAGCAGTTGCCATAGTGTCGGGGTTGCCTGAATCAGGCTGATCTTCTTGTCCTCGATGGCGGCGGCAAGCACTTGCGGGTCCTTGTGCCCGGATTGGCTGAACAGCACCAGACGGGCTCCCGTCATCAGTGGCAGCAGGAGCTCAAAAAAGGAAATATCAAAACTGAAGCTGGCAATGCCGGCAATGATCTCCTGTTCCGTGATATCCAGCAGGTCCAATATGGCATGCAAGACAAATGCGAGACCACGATGCTGGATTTCCACTCCCTTGGGAATTCCGGTGGTCCCCGAGGTATACAGGATATAAGCTGTGTTGTTCAGGTCCAGACAAGCCCGTGAGGGTTCCCGAAGTCTTGTCCGGCTGTCGTCAATGGCAAAGTCAACGGGATAAAGGGCCACCTGTCTTATGCAGAGGCTGGAAATTTTTTCTTGCAGCGCCACTTGGGTCAGAATCAGATCGAGGTCGGCATCTTCACAGATGAAGCGCAGTCGTGCCAAGGGCAGATCAGGATCGAGGGGAATATAGACAGCGCCGATTTTCCACAATGCCAGCAGACACAGCAGTACCTCCGGAGAACGCTCCATGAACACCCCCACATGGGCCTGTGGTCTTAGGTCCAGGGCAGCCAGTCGTTCCGCCAGCGCGCTGAATTTGTCCAGCACCTGGCCATGACTGATATGGGTGTTGTCGAAGTCGATAGCTGTGCGTTCAGCGTAGCGGTAGAGCTGAGCTTCAATGGTGCTTAGCAGATGCGCGTGTTCCATCACGACCTTATATGGCTTGTCATTTCCGCACAGGCGGGAATCCAGACCCTTGATCAGCATTGCCTTGAGTAGAGTCTAGGTCAGAAATCCGGCAATGGGAAATTTTTATGAGGGACGGAACACCTCAGATGCAGCACTGAATAACGCGTCATCCAGGCGACGCCCTGCGTGATCCCCGCGAGTCCTACGTCATCCCTGTGTAGGCGGGGACCAACTCTTCGTTGTCTGCACGATGAAGCGCTGTCTCCTGTGACAGCCACAGGTATACCGAAGGCAAGATAAACAGCGTGAACAGTGTGCCAATCGTCATGCCGGCCACCAGGATGATGCCAATACTGTTGCGGGCTTCGGCACCGGCACCGGTCACCAGGACCAGCGGGAAATGTCCCAGCACGGTCGCGGCGGTGGTCATCAGCACGGGTCGCAGGCGCAGCACAGAGGCTGATCTGATCGCCTCCAGTTTCGGCAGGCCCTTCATTTGTTCCCGGTGCGCAAACTCCGTGATCAGAATGCCATTTTTGGCGATCAGACCGACCAGGGTCACAAAGCCGATCTGGGCATAGATATTGATGGTGGTCAGGCCGAGGAAGCTGAACAGCATGGCACCCGACAGAGCCAGGGGCACCGAACCCAGCAAGACCACCAGGGGCAGGCGGAAGGAGTTGAACTGCACCACCAGTGCCAGATACACCACGATGATGGACACCAGCAGCACCGAAACCATGGTGTTGCCTTCCTGGCGCAGCTGCCGCGAAACACCGGCATAGTCCACGCTGTAAGAGTCAGGCAGGAGATCGGCTGCCGCATTCTCCAGCGCTGTCAGCGCCTCACCGCTGGTGGTACCGGGCACTGCGGCACCGGTAATACGAAACGCCCGTTGCTGGTTGAACGTGCTCAGGGAACTCGGGCTGGTCAGGGGCTGCAGTTCCACGATGGAACGCAGCGGAACCTGATCCCCCGCCGGGGTTCTGATCATGATGTCCAGGATCATGTCCGGTGTCGATCTGGCCGCACCTTCAATCAGTGGAATCACCCGATAGGCCTTGCCGTTGGCGTTGTAACGGTTGGCGTCCATCTCGGCCAGCAGGGTTGCCAACTGCCCGCTGACCTCATTTACCGCCATACCCAGATCGGCAATGCGGTCGTGATTGAACAGCAGGCGGTATTCCGGCAGGTTGAGCGTGAGGTCGGTATTGGCATACAGAAAGCGGCCACTGCGCTGGGCGGCCTGCACCAGCTGCTGTGCATAGCCGGCCATGTTTTCGTAGTTGTCGGTAGACTGCACCACCATTTCGACATCCGACTGTCCGGCGCTGGGCAGACTGGACGACAAGGCGGGAAATACCCGCAGACCGGTGACAGCACTGAGTTGCCTGCTGACCAGGGGCAGCAATTCCATCACGGACTGCTCGCGCTGCTGGAACTCGATCAGCTCGATGCCTCCGAAGCCGCCGGTGGGGCTGATGACCTGCCAGACCATGTCGAGCCCCGGTACGCTTGTCTGAATACGGGTAATGACATCATTCATGTAATTGTCGGTGTACTCGAGGGAAGCTTCCGGAGGGGATTCAATGATGACGGAGATACTGCTCTGGTCTTCCACGGGGGCCATCTCGGTTGCGGAAAAAAGATAGAAGGGGACCATCAGCGCAGACACGAAAAGGGCCACGAACAGCATTTGGCCATGCCAGGCGAAGCTGTAATCCAGCGCCTTGGCGTAATAGTTTTTCAAGGCTCCGAAACCGCGATTTACGCGGCGCGTCATGGCGCTTTCGCGTCCCTGCTCGACGCACACCCAGGCACTCATGATGGGTGACAGGGTAATGGCGACGATGCCGGAGATGATCACGGCGATGGCCAGGGTGAGCGCAAATTCCCGGAACAGACTGCCGGTGAAGCCGGAGACGAAGCCGATGGGGGTATAGACTGCCGCCAATGTGAAGCTCATGGCGATGATGGGCGCCAGCAATTCGCGCGAACTGATCAGTGCCGCCTCGATGCGGCTGCGGCCTTCCTGTACGTGACGCGCGACGTTTTCCACGACCACGATGGCATCATCCACCACCAGACCTACGGACAGGACCACCGCCAGAACGGTCAACAGATTCAATGAAAAACCCAGCAGCGAAATCATCCCGATGCTGCCGAGAATGGAAATGGGAATGGCCACCAGCGGTACCAGCGCCGTACGGAAAGAGCCCATCAGCACCAAAACCACAATGCTGACCAGCAGGATCGTTTCGAACAAGGTGGTGAAGATCTCCCGCAGGGAATCGCGCATGTAAGTCGTGTCATCTGACGCAATGGTGATATTCATACCTTGTGGCAGTGCCGCATTGATGGCAGCAAGCTTTTCATAGACGGCATCGCCGATTTCAATTTCATTGGCGCCGGGCATGGGCCAGATAGCGAGAAAAATGGTCTGGTCCAGGTCGTAACGGGCATCGGTGGTGCCGCGGGTTTCACCAACCTCCACCCGGGCCACATCACCCAGGCGAATCACCGCTCCATTGGTCTCGGCCAGCACCAGACGCCGAAAATCCTCTGCCGTCTGCAGTGTGGCATTGCTGAGCAGATTGAACTGCTGCTCCGCGTTTTCACTTTTGCCGACGGTGGCGATGACGTTGTTGGCCCTGATGGCGGCGATGACATCATCTGCTCCCATGGACAGTGCTGCCAGTTTGGCGGGGTCTATCCATATTCGCATGGCAGGAGAGCGACTGCCGGAAATATCCACCCGCTGTACCCCTTCGATGCCTGCCAGCAAGGGGGTGACCTGACGTTCCATATAGTCGGTGAGTTCGAGACGAGTCCAGTGTTCGCCCCGGGCATTCAGATAAAACAGGGCATTGGAACGATCGGCACGTACCACTTCGACGGCTGGGTCCTGGGCATCCTCGGGCAAATCGACACGAATCTGTGCCAGCCGGGTCGTCAGTTCCGTCAGCGCACGTGTGCTGTCTTCATTGAGATCCAGCCACAGTGTGACCATACTGAGGCCGGGCGTGGTCGTGGTATCCACATAATCGACGCCGGGAATGGTCATGGCCACTTTTTCAATGGGTTCGGTAATGAAGCCCTGCACCACTTCTGCCGAGGCTCCAAAGTAGGCGGTTGAAATCACCAGTGAGGTACTTTCAACCCGGGGAAACTGCAACACAGGAATTTTAAAGAGCGAATAGGCGCCAGCCAGCAGAATCACCAGCGAGATGACGAGGGCCAGCGTGGGACGCCTGACGAAAATCTCCATCAGCGCACTTCTCCTGCCATGGCGGGATCGGCATGGGCACTCCCGGCAGCGGTAGCGGACATGGGGCTGGGCTGTGCGCTGATTCCCTCACCGATGTGCACAAGAATCCCCTCGTACAGCTTGAAGGCACCGGCCGCGGCAATGCGTTCACCCTCGACGAGGCCTGTGCCGGGTTCGAGCAGGGCCACGTCGTTTTCCACGATGCGCACCTGCACCTGCTGTCGGATGGCACGGAAACCCTTGCCTGCCGCATCTTCCCGCAACACGAAGACATACTGACCCAAGGTGTCGTTCTGCACCGCCAGGGCCGGTACTTGCAATACCTGCCGGGGCTCACCGGTGGGGGCTTGCACCTTGACGATGGCCTGGGGTACAAACTGCGGGAAGGCATTGGGAATGCTGGCCCGGTAACCACGGCTGCGATTGCCGGCATTGATGACCGTGTTCTCGGCCATCAGTGTGGCAGTCACCGGTTTCCCGTGATGCTCATTGTTGATGGCCGTGAGGACCACCTCACTGCCAGTGGCCAGTGGTGGGTAAAACTGAGGGATCTGGAAATCCACCCAGAGCCTGTCGGTATCGGCCACCAGCTCGGTGATGAGAGAGTTTGATGGCAGGTATTGTCCGACTTCGAAAGTATGCAGACCGGCTCTGCCGCTGAAAGGTGCGCGCAGGGTTTTCTTCACGATGGTATGTTCCAGCACGGCAACTTCGGCCTGTGACGAGGCCAGGTCGGCCCGCGCCCGGTCCAGTTGTTCCTGATTGGATACCCCGGACGCATACAGATCCTGATGTCGTTTGAACATCAACCGCGCCAGTTCGGTACGGGCCCTGGCCGCCTGCAGGTTGGCCTCTTCCAGCGCAATATCCAGTTGTACCAGCAACTGGCCCTGTTCCACCTGGGCACCCGAGCTGAAATTCACGGCCGTGATTTCACCGGCAATCTCATTGCGAAGGTCCAGACGCCGGGGCGCAACGATTTCACCCATCACCATGATGGCAGGCCGGTACATGCTCGTGGTGACGAAGGCTTCCTCCACCGTTTCCGATTGCTCCGGATAGGCCTCGGCAGCGGCGATGGAGGCTCGGATATCCATCATTTTATACGTGGCCAGCGCCGCAAATACCAGTGCGCAGATAAACACTGTGACGGCCCATTTCATGAAGTTCATGGGTATTGCTCTCCTCCCTTGGCTGGATGTGACGGCAGCTGTGGCAGATATATCAAAAAGTCTTCGAACAGTATTCGACAGAGGATTGCTTGTACAGGTTTTTTCATTCGCCCGTCAAGGACAGATTCCTCCGATTTCGGTGACAGTTGTTTTGGCATGGATGCTGTTGTATGATATTTTTCGTTATATCTATATAACTATAACGCTATGGATGATCTGACAATAACCATGGAACGGATTTCTTGTATGACTTTGAATTTACTGAAATAGGAGTCTGACCATGATAGGCCTGCGCCCCTTGCTGTTCGCTTGTTCGCTGTTGCTGGCCACGGCTGCCCATGCCGGTAAACTCACCATTGCGGCGGCGTCCGACCTGAAATTTGCGATGGACGAAATCGTCGCCACGTTCAGGGTGAGCCATCCCGGCGACCAGGTTGATGTGATTTACGGTTCTTCGGGCAAGTTCCGAACCCAGATTGAACAAGGCGCACCCTATGATCTCTATTTTTCTGCCGACATCGTCTATCCCCGTCTGTTGGCGGAAAGCGGCCTGGCCGGATCCGAGGTAAGACCCTATGCCTTTGGCCGCATCGTGCTGTGGAGCGCAACCATGGACGCCGCAACGATGACGCTGGCGAATCTCAGCGATCCCCGAATCAGCCGCATCGCCATCGCCAACCCTCGACACGCGCCTTACGGCAAGCGCGCCGAGGAAGCCTTGCGCGCCTCTGGCCTGTGGGAGAAGGTGGAGTCGAAGCTGGTCTATGGCGAGAACATCGCCCATACTGCCCAGTTGATACAGACAGGCAATGCCCAGATAGGTATCATCGCGCTGTCCCTGGCGGTCAATCCCGAACTGGCCGACAAAGGCGCATACTGGCTGATTCCGGATGAGCTGCATGCCCCTCTGGACCAGGGCTTCGTCATCACCAAACGGGCCGAGGGTAATGCGGCGGCCAAACGTTTCTCCGCTTACATGAGCAGTAAGGCCGCTCGTGCGGTGATGACCCGGTACGGCTTCGTCCTGCCCGAATAGGCCGCTGCGCCGGGCGCAGACAGAGGTATTGGAAAGGAAAGAGCATGCTGAGCGATGACGACCTGCAAGCCATCTGGTTGACCGTGCGCCTGGCCGGGATCGTGACCCTGATCCTGCTCCTGCTCGGCACACCCATCGCCTGGTGGCTGGCGCGCAGCAAGGCATGGTGGAAGGGGCCGATCAGTGCCGTGGTTGCGCTGCCGCTGGTCTTGCCACCTTCGGTGCTGGGCTTCTATCTGCTGCTGGCGATGGGCCCCAGGGGGCCGGTCGGACAACTGACCCAGGCGCTGGACCTCGGTCTGCTGCCGTTCACGTTCTGGGGCCTGGTGGTGGCCTCGGTGTTCTACTCACTGCCTTTCATGGTGCAGCCCCTGCAAACCGCTTTCGAAGCGGTGGGCGAGCGCCCGCTGGAAGTGGCCGCTACATTGCGGGCGTCGCCGCTGGATGCCTTCTTCACCGTGGCGGTGCCCCTGGCCATGCCCGGCTTTCTGACGGCCTCGATTCTGACCTTTGCCCACACGGTGGGTGAGTTTGGTGTGGTGCTGATGATCGGCGGCAACATACCCGGTGTCACCCGTGTCGCATCGGTGCAAATCTACGACCACGTGGAGGCGCTGGAATATATGCAGGCGCACCGTCTGGCGGCGGTGATGCTGATCTTCTCCTTTTTGGTGCTGCTGTTTTTGTACGCCTGGCGTCCCCGTCCGAAGCTGGGCGCTTGACATGGCAGGAGATATAGACGCACGCTTCAAACTCGACTGGCCGGGCTTTTCCGTGGATGTGAATCTGACACTGCCCGGTCGGGGCGTCACTGCGCTATTTGGACCTTCCGGTTCGGGCAAGAGCACGCTGCTGCGTTGCATCGCCGGGCTCGAACGCGCCCCGCAGGGGCGGCTCGTCGTCGCTGATGAGGTCTGGCAGGATGCCGACCGCTGGCTTCCGACTCATCAGCGGCCCATCGGCTATGTGTTCCAGGAGTCCAGCCTGTTCGCTCACCTGTCGGTGCTGGGCAACCTGCGCTACGGCATGAAGCGCAACGCGGAGCCACAGCGGGTGAGTCTCGACCAGGCCATTGACCTGCTGGGCATCGGCCATTTGCTCGACCGCAAGCCGGATTTGCTTTCTGGCGGCGAACGCCAGCGGGTGGGCATGGCCCGGGCTCTGGCCGTCAGTCCGCGTCTGCTGCTGATGGATGAGCCGCTGGCTGCGCTGGACATGAAACGCAAGCAGGAAATCCTGCCTTATCTGGAGCGTCTGCATGATGAGTTGGACATCCCGGTGATCTATGTCAGCCATGCGCCGGACGAGGTCGTGCGGCTGGCTGACCACCTGGTGGTGATGGATGAGGGCAGGGTGGTCGCGGATGGCCCGCTGGCGGATACGCTGACCCGCCTCGACCTGCCCGTCCGGCTGGGGGAAGATGCCGGCACCATCCTCGATGCAGCAGTGGGCGCAGTAGATGCAGACTGGCATCTGATGCGCGTGGACTTTGCGGGCGGCAGCCTGTGGGCCAGAGATCACGGCTTGCCGCTCGGCCACCGCGTCCGGGTACGGGTTCTGGCCCGGGATGTGAGCCTGGTTGGACAGCCCGGGACGAGCAGCATTCAGAATGTGCTGCCCGCCTGTGTCGATGCGATCGGTGACGACGAGCATCCGGGACTCGCGCTGGTGCGCGTGCGCATCGGCGAGGCGGTATTGCTGGCCAGACTGACGAAGCGGGCCGCTGCAGCCCTCGGTGTGAAACCGGGTCTTGCGCTATGGGTGCAGGTGAAGTCGGTGGCGCTGATGGAATGATGGAAAAATCAAAGGGGTTAGAAAATCAAAGGGGTCAGAGTAATTTGATTTTCATGATTTTCAAGTTACTCTGACCCCTTTGATTCACCCCTTTGATTGCATGGAATGGAGCAGCTTTACTATGTCACGCCCTGGTAGATTACTCGTCTTTACGACTTGCATGCTTTTGTGTACGCCTTTGTTCGCCCAGTTTGCCAAGAGTCTGAAACTGGGTGAGGGTCCCTGGTTTTTTGACACCGGTTCTCCCGTCACCAGAATCAAGGTTTCGGTACTTGTCCGTGGCATGGCGCATCCCTGGGGTATGGCCTTTCTGCCATCGGGCAACATTCTTGTCGCCGAACGCGCGGGGGCGTTCAGAATCATTCGCGACGGGGTCCTGGACCCTGAACCGGTGGCGGGAGCACCCGCCGTGGCAGAAGCGGCATCGGGCGGTTTGATGGATGTGGTCCTCCACCCGCAATTCAACAGCAATCGATGGGTGTATTTCACCTATGTGAAAGCAGGGCCGATTCCCCCAGGGGCCAGCTATAATGCCACGACGGTGATGGCTCGCGGGCGCCTGAACGAGCAGGAAACCGCGCTGACCGAGGTGCGGGATCTGTTCATTGCCGAAGCCTGGGGAACCGCTCCAGGTGGCCATGGTTCACGCTTGCGCTTTGCCCCTGATGGCACGGTTTTCATGTCATCACCGTTCCGGCGCGATTTTGAAAATCCGCAGAATCCCATGAGCCATATCAGCAAATTGCTCAGACTCAAGGATGATGGCAGCGTGCCTGCCGATAATCCTTTTGTTGGCACGGAAGGCTATCTGCCGGAAATCTGGTCTCTTGGTCATCGCGCCATCGAGGGCCTGGTGTTTCATCCGCAGAGCGGCGAATTATGGGCCAGTGAGCATGGTCCCCAGGGTGGGGATGAGATCAACATCATTGCCAGGGGCGCCAATTATGGCTGGCCCCTGGTCAGTTATGGCCGTGATTACGACGGTAGCCGGGTATCCGCCGTTCCCTGGCAGGAGGGTATGCAGCAGCCGGAATTGTTCTGGGTACCGTCAATTGCAACGACGGGCATGATGTTCTATACCGGAGACCGATTCCGGCAATGGCAGAATGACCTGTTCGTGGGTTCGCTCATGACCGGCAGGATTCCCGGCAGCGGCCATATCGAGCGTATCGAGTTCAATGAGTACGGTGAACAGAAACGTGAGCGCCTGTTGCTGGAACTGCACCAGCGGGTGCGTGATGTGCAGCAGGGTCCTGATGGCCTGATCTATGTGCTGACCGAAGAAGCTGATGGGGCCCTGCTGGTCATTGAACCGGCCGCATGAGCGGGCGGGCCGTCAGATAATATCTTCTGCCAGTATCCGCCGGAGTCTTTCCGGGCTGCGCCAGCGGCTGCCTTTCAGACGCACGATGAAGGTGATGGCAATCATCAGAATCATCAACACGAAGACCAGCCAGGAAACCCTGGGATCGATCGCAAAAACCGTGATTTGGGCGGTGGGGCAGTATACCTGCATGGCACAACTGCGTGATGTAAGATGCAGGTCAAAATGTGCAGGCAGCGGATCTTCGGAACGCATGGAAAAGGAGCCGGGATGACAGGCAGGGCAGTGGTATGGACCGGTCTTTATCTGGCTCTGGTACTGGCGCCGCTTACCCTGTTGCTGTTCATTGCCACGCCACCGAAGGGCGGATTCTGGTGGGAAGTGGCAATTGGTTGCGGCTTTGCCGCGCTGTCGATGCTGGTCCTGCATTTCTTTCTGACAGCCCGGCTGCGCATTGCCACCGCACCCTTCGGCATTGATGTAATCTACTACTTCCACCGCTGGCTGGCGTACGTGCTGCTGGTGATGATCCTGTTGCATCCGCTGGTGTTGCTTTGGCTGGATGGCTCCCTGTGGACCCATCTGAGGCAGGACCGCAACTGGAGCCTGCAAAGTGGCCTGTGGTCCCTGCTGTGCATGCTGGTGGTCGTGTTTACTTCCGCGTTTCGCAAGCCACTGCGGCTGGCCTATCACCATTGGCGGCGCTTGCACCTGGTCCTGGCGCTGGCGGCGGTCGGCTTCGGCTTTGCGCATTTGCACGCGGTCAGTTACTACAGTGCGGCGCCGTTGGCGCAAGGGTTGTGGCAGCTGATGGCGCTGGCTCTGGTGCTGCTGATACTGCATGTACATCTACTGCGGCCCTGGTTGCTGTTGCGCAAACCCTGGATCGTCAGTGAAGTACGCATGGAGCAGGGTGATTGTTGCTCGCTGACACTGGAGCCTGAGGGCCACAAGGGCTTCGATTTCAAGCCCGGCCAGTTCGGCTGGCTGAGCCTGGGGCACACCCCCTTCAGTCTGCAGGAGCATCCGTTTTCATTTGCATCCGCCCCGCGCGCAGATGGCGCAGTGGTGTTCACGATCAAGGCACTGGGCGATTTCACGTCCACGCTTGGTTTGCATAATCTGGGCCAGAGGGCATGGGTGGATGCGCCCTATGGCAGGTTCAGCTGCGATCTGTATCCGCAGGCGCCGGGCTATGTCTTTATCGCCGGCGGTATCGGGGTGGCACCGGTACTGAGCATGCTGGAGGCCCTGGCGGCCCGTGGCGACAGGCGCCACCACCTGTTGTTTGCTGCCCACAGCCGCTACGACCGTATTCCGCGGCGGCATGATCTGGTGGCACTGTCACAACAATTACAGCTCAAGCCGGTGCCGGTACTGGAAACACCGCCGCCGGACTGGAATGGGTACAGCGGCTGGATCACTGGCGAGATATTGGCGCGCCATCTGACACCGGACTTTCACCGGCACCAGTGCTTTATCTGCGGCCCCAAGCCAATGCTGCGGGCGATGGAGCGGATGCTGCGCGAACTGGGTATTCCCGCTGCCAATATCCACAGCGAACTGTTCGACATGGTCTGAGGAGAGCAACACGATGCGCGAGACCCTGGCAAAACTGTTGGCCGCTGCCACACTGGTGTTGGTGCTGGGTCTTGTGTTGCTGTTTGGCTGGCGTCAGCAGCAGCGCATTGAGCAGGCCAGCATGACAGTGGATCCTGCCAGTTGGGCTGCGCTGTATCCGCAGCACTACGCCTCCTTCATGCGCACCGCCGACAACTATGGCCGTACTGACCACGGCGGCAGCGAACCCTATGACAAGCTCGCCGCCAAGCCCTTTCGCCTGCGCGCTTTCGCCGGCAACGCCTTTGCACTGGACTACAAGGCAGCACGTGGCCACTACTACGCACAAAGCGACCAGCGTGACAGCCGCCGCACCCGTGAGCGCAACCCGCCCGCCGGCTGTATCAACTGCCATGCAGCAGAAGCACCGGCACTGATCGCAACGCTGGGTTGGGAACAGTTGCATGCCATGGACTACAACGCGCTGCGAGGCGACCTGCATTTTGGCAGCGCTTGCAGCGACTGCCATGCCCCCGACACGATGGCCTTGCAGGTTACCCGGCCTGCCTTGCTGACAGCCCTGCAAAGCCAGGGTGTCGATACCACAGCATTGACGCGCGACGAGCTGCGCACTTACGTCTGTGCGCAATGCCATGTTGAATATTATTTCACCAGTGCAGGACAACAGCTGGTGTTGCCGTGGGCGCTGGGGCGAGGACTGGAGCAAGTCGAGGCGTACTACGACAACATCGGATTCAGCGACTGGACCCATGCAGAAACCGGTGCCGCCATGATCAAGATGCAGCATCCGGAAACCGAACTGTATGGCGCCGGTGTGCATGCGCAGCTCGGTGTCACTTGTGCCGATTGCCACATGCCAGCGGTTACTGAGCAGCGCCTGCGCATCAGCGACCACTGGATTCGTAGCCCCCTGGTGCAGATCGAGGCCGCCTGCGGCAGTTGCCACGAGCGCGGCACCCCGGATTCACTGCGTGCACGCAGTGTTGCGCTTCAGGACCAAACGGTGGCCCTGCTGGCTGTTGCCGAAGCGGCACTGACAGACCTGATGGATGCCATTGTTGCTGCTCAGCAAAGCGGTGTTTCAGATGAAGCATTGCGCGAGGCAAGATATGCCCAGCGCCGTGCGCAACTGCGCTGGGACTTTATCGATGCGGAAAACTCCACGGGCTTCCATGCGGCGGCTGAGGCGCGGCGTCTGCTGGAGGCAGCCGCAGCACTTGCGCGCGAGGGGACCGCTGCGCTGCAGTAGCGGGAAGGCAAGAGTCAGCTGTGGTAGTCGCCCATCCGTTCGGGTTACAGCGTTACTTCTTCAAGGTGGGTCATAACCGTGCTCTTGCCGGGACCTGGCCATTCAATCTCGTTGCCCCGCTTGAATTCCAACAGGGCGGTGCCGGAACGAAAGTGCGGGGGATGCTACCGAACAGTGCGGTTCTTCCGCCCGTGTTTTATGGACCTGCTGCAAGTTGCCGATTATCATTAACCGCATTTAACAGACCTGATCGAAATTGCTCCGTATGAACAGCAAGATCATCTCCCGCTCCTTAATTATTGCTGCCCGCACTGTTCCTGCTTTTGCTGTCTGCTCCTGCATCTACTCAGGACGCATTTGACGCTGAAGAATTTCGCACGGCCATCACTGAGTATTGTACCGAGTGTCATAATTTTGACGATTACGCCGGCGGCGTCGATCTGCGCTCCATTCTTGCCGGCATTTGTTCGATTACACCAATCTGGGCCGCGGCCGCGGGGCGGGAGGCGAGGGCGACCTGAACGTCAGGCTGCCGGTCACGTCCGGCACCCACAGGATCGGCATGACCTTCATCGCCACCAACTATCGCCCGAGCTTCAGCATGATTCACGAATTCGACCGCAAGTCGCTGGAAAACGAAATGCTGCCGGGCATGCACAATCATCCCCTGCTTGGCATGTTGCGAATTCAGGGGCCCTTCAATGGCGCCAGACCCCTTGATTCGCCCAGCATGCGGCTGATCTACTCCTGCCGTCCTGCCCAGGCCAGCGAAATACTCGGTAAGCTGGCACGGCAAGTCTACCGTCGGCCGGTTGCCATGAGTGACATTGAACCCCTGCTCACGTTTTATCAGCAGGGGCGCTTGCACGAACCCGCCATGTTACAGAGCCAGGTGCTGCGGATGCTGGCCGATCCACGTTCGCAGGCGCTGATTGACAACTTTGCGGTCCAGTGGTTCTACCTGCGCAACCTGCCGACCACCTTCCCCGACGGTATCTACTACCCAAACTGGGACGATGAGCTGCGGCAATCATTTCGCCGCGAAACCGAACTGTTGTTTGCCAGCATTGTGCGTGAAGACTGCCCCGTTACCGACCTGCTCGGCCAGGGCGTTTTTTTGCCAACCTCCGGCTTTTCGACATGGGATCTCCTCTTTTTAATCGTTGGTTTACTGGCTGATAGTGTGCGGTTGCCGGTAAATAGGCGCCCTTCATTCGACCCCCATCAGCTTCGGTGCCGTGGCCAGCCACCAGGGAGACCCCCAGAAGATATACACGGGGATAGCGAGCGGCAGGTTCCCGGCCACCCAGATCACATAGGCGCGCGGTACTCGCCCATACCGATGCAGGTCATAGGCGAACATTGGCAGCGCCCAAAGCAGCATGTACAAATCCGCCGACAACGGAAGGGCGTGGGGCAACCAGGCGATGCGGTCGATGGCCGCGGGCAAGGGCAGGAGCGTCGCGAGGATCATCAGCCGTTTGTGTGTTGCGGGGTCCTTGCGCCGGACCATCAACGCCCAGGCGACGAAAATCGGAAACAGGATGCCGGTCCGAATCTGCGCCAGTACAAGGTTGGATAAGAGCGTTTTGAGTTCCGCGATGACGTTGCCCGGCACCCGTGCCGGATCGAGACCCCAGACCGAGTGAAAGCTTTCCGGCACCAGCAGGAATCCGGTGACCACCATGGCGGGCATCAGCACGACGGCAATGAGACCGAGCATCTGGTGGACTGCCCGGCGGTTGGAAGCAACGAGGCTGGTCTGGGTGAGCAAGAGCAGCACCCACGCGCCCATCAGCACCGCGTGGGCGTGCAAAACCGGCGAAAACGGCGGGCGCTGGCCTGACTGGACAGCGGCGATCTTCCCCAGCGAGTCGGGGATGAAGCCGACGAGCACGGTAGTCACGATCAGTGCCGCCATGAAGACGAAGATCCAACGCTCGGCTTTCGGCCAGGGTGCAACAAAGGGGGGCAGAGCCCAATTTTTGTCCACGGATTTTTCCATCACGAAATTTCCTCTTTATTTGGTAGTCATGGTGATCACAGGGTTCCTCAGCCTGGCGTCGGCGCTCGCCGCGGCGGGTGCGGCTGGCGGGCCGGGCTCGCGCCGTGACCCGTGCCAGTGGCTGGATCTTGGATGACCGTCACGTCGGGGTCCTTTCGTTTTTCTGGATTATTTCTGGATTATTTCTGGAGTTTTTCTGTGGACGAGGCCGTTATCCAGAAGATTATGGATCCCCGGGCTCAGAAGAAAGCCCACGCAACACAGCCTTCACCCATGCCAGCCAGTCGGGCACAGCCGGTGGAAGCTGCCCTGCAATGGGGGCTATTCGAGTAGGGAAGGCAGACACAGAAAGTTGATCGCATCCCTCGGCCGGCCCACGTCCAAAAGGAAAACGCTGTAGGGCAAATATCGCGCGCCGGGGTCTGTAGCACTCTTTTACCTTGATATAAACGCATAAATTAATTATTTTGATCAAAATGATCAATTTTTAGCAAGAGGTGATTTTCATGGAAATCCTGAATGCCAGCGATGTCAAACGCGAGTTCGGCGAGGCCCTCATCAAGGCACAGCAGGGGCCGATCGGCATCAACAAGAACGGCAAGCCGGTGGCCGTGCTGATATCGGCCCGCGCCTATGCGGAGCTGCAAGCCATCCGTGAGCAGCATCTCCAGCAGGCGATTGCCGCAGGCATGGCCGATATCAAGGCCGGTCGCGTCGCGGCAGGCAAAGACGTGATGCAGCGGATGAGAAAGCGCGTTCTTGATGCCGGTTTATAAGTTTACCGAAAAGGCCGAGGGCGACCTTGCCGCCATCGTCGACTATACACTGGAGACTGGGGGCGCGGCTCAGGCTGTCAACTATATCGACGGGCTGGAGGAGCTGGCCGCAACCCTTGCCCAGACTCCTGATCTTGGAAAGGCCCGCGAGGATATTCACAAGGGCTTGATCGTCTTCCCCTATGAAAGGCATTTGCTCTTTTACCGCAAGGAGCGGAGCGGCATTACCATCGTGCGTATTGTGCATGACAGCATGGATACGCCGCGCCATTTTTAGAAATCAAAGAAATCAAAGGGGTCAAAAATCAAAGGGGTCAAAGTAACTTGAAAATCAAATAATCAAATTACTCTGACCCCTTTGATTCAGATAATGTCTTCTGCCAGTATCCGCCGGAGTCTTTCCGGGCTGCGCCAGCGGCTGCCTTTCAGACGCACGATGAAGGTGATGGCAATCATCAGAATCATCAATACGAAGACCAGCCAGGAAACCCTAGGATCGATCGCAAAAACCTTGATGATGAAGTACTGGGCTACCAGCATGGCCCAGTGCAGGGAAACCGACGCGATCATGATCCAGCGTGTGTCACCTGCGCCGCGCAGCACGCCGCTGGCAACCTGCAGCACGCCTTCGGCCAGTACATAGGTGGCCAGGCCGGCCATCATGAAGGATGCAAGGATGCGGATGTCACCGGCCCGGTCTTCCGAGAAAATGAAGAGCTCGACGAATTCGGTCCGAAACACGATAAAAATCAGTGCCAGCATGGATGAGTAAGCCAGGCCCAGGATGTAACCGGAGGTGGTGACTTCATGGGTCTTGGTCATGTCACCGGCACCGACGTAACGCCCGATCAGGCTCATCACGGCGATGCTGAGGCCCATCATGGGCACAAAGGACAGGATGTCCCAGTTGAACACGATGGCGGCCGAGGCGGCTTCCGTGATGCCGTAGGACTGGAACATCAGCAGGAACAGATTGAAGGCGGCGATGTTGAGAAACATTTCCAGGCCCGAGGGCAGCCCGAGCCTGATGTAACGGCGCATGATGCCCGGATCGAAATGCAGCGATTGCCGAATCATGAACCGGATGCGGTTGCTTTTTTGCAAATAGACAGCCAGGAACAACACCAGTGAAAACACGGTGCTGATCACCGTACCGATGGCTGCTCCGGAGATGCCCAGGGCAGGCAGGCCGGCCTTGCCGAAGACCAGTGCGTAGGAAAGCGGTATATTGACGAAAACGCCCAGGACGTCGCAGGTCATCACGACACGGGTGCGGCCGGTACCGGAAAAAAAGGAGGCCAGTGCCACCTTCATCAGCGTGAATACCGAGCCCAGCATCAGAATCATGAAATAGCTTTTTTCCAGCGCCACCTGTTCTTCAGCATGCCCCATGCCGGCAAATATCCCTCCCACCAGCCAGGCGAGAAGCATCAGGATGGGGACACAGAGGAGGGACATCAGCAGCCCCTGAGTGACCACCCGGGCACATTTGTCGTACTGGCGGGCGCCCAGATATTGCGCCACCAGTGCGTTGGCATAGGCAATCACGCCGTTGAACAGTGAAATGGAAAAGTACCAGGCCACGCCACCACCGAGGGCGGCGGCCATATGGGCGGGGCTGATCTGGGCCAGAAAAAAACGATCGGTAAAGATCATCACGGCAAAGGCGCCCTGGGAGATGACCATGGGCAGGGACATGCGCAGCAATTCGAGTAGTGTTGCCGGGTTGAAATGGAAGCGGCGCGCGGGGAGCTCAGGGTTCATGGACAGAGGCTATCAGTAGGTGAAGATGTCGCCGTTGTGCGTCAGGCTGAGTTTGTTGCCGGTGGCACTGCTGCGGGTACTGCCGATGATCCGGGCCTCGATATTGAAGTGATGGGCGAGGGCGATCACGGTTTCTGCCTGTGCGGGTTCGCAATACACTTCCATCCGGTGGCCCATATTGAAGACCTTGTACATTTCCTGCCAGGGGGTTGCCGATGCCTGCTGAATGGCCTTGAATATCGCCGGGGTGGGAAACAGATCGTCCTTGATGAAGTGGATGTTGCTGCCGAATTTCAGGCACTTGGTCTGCGCGCCGCCGGAGCAGTGGATCAGCCCCTGGATCAGACCGGGATGTTCCTCCAGCAGTTTGTAGACGAGCGGCGCATAGGTGCGGGTGGGGCTCAGAATGGCCTCGCCGACACTCAGCGAGGATTCCGGCAGGGGATCTTCCAGGCGGTAGGGGCCGCAGTAAACCAGTTCCGGAGCAACATTGGCATCGAAGGACTCCGGATAGGTTTGCGCATAGTAATGGCTCAGCAGATCATGCCGGGCGCTGGTCAGGCCGTTACTGCCGATACCGCTGTTTTCCACTTTTTCATAGGAGGCCTGGCCAGTGGAGGACAGGCCGACGATGGCCAGGCCGGGACGAATCAAGTCGCCACTGAGGACGTCGGTTTTTTTCATGACGGAAACCGCGCAACTATCGACCACCACCGTGCCGGTGAGATCGCCGACATCGGCGGTTTCACCGCCGCCGCTGTAAATGTTCACGCCGAATTCCCGCAACTGGGCCAGAAAGGTTTCGCTGCCCTGGATGAGCGCAGCGAGCACGTCACCGGGGCAATTGAGCGCATTGCGGTTGATGGTATTGGAAATCAGGATGCGGCCGTTGACACCCACGCACAGCAGATCGTCGAGATTCATGACGATGGAGTCCTGGGCGATGCCGTGAAAAACGCTGGCGTCACCGCTTTCCTTGTAAGCCAGGTAGGCAATGATGGATTTGGTGCCGCTGCCATCGGCGTGGATGATATTGCAGTTTTCGGGATTGCCGGTCAGGTAATCCTCGGTAATTTTGCAGAAAGCATTGTTGAAGAGGCCATGATCCAGCGTGTCCACGATCTTGTGCACTTCACTCTTGTCCGAGGAAACCCCCCTGGACTGGTATCGCCCGATATTGTCCTGGAGCCCGGTAACGATATAGCCACTGCGGTCCTGGGCCTGGATCAGGCCTTTGAATTCGAGCTGGCGCATGGCCTTGGCGACAGTATTGGTGGCCAGGCCATGGTCAGCGGCCAGGGTCCTGAGGCTGGGCAGTTTTTCGCCCGGCTTGAGCTCCCCGGTGTTGATCATGAAATGGATCTGGTCGGCGATCTGCTGGAATACGGAGGTGCTGCTGTTGCTGTCGAGTTCGAGTTTCATGCGCGCCATTGCTTGCTGGATAGGGGGAGGGCTTCTGTATCACGGTCATGATACAGACAGGAGGTATGACGAGCAAGAACTTCCTTTATCCGCGACAGTGAAGCGGTGCTTTTTTCGCATGCAGGCGGTCACTGCCGCTTCCTGGCGTGTTGCCAGTTCAAGTCAAAGGCCCGGGCAGCGGCGCAGGATCTCCGGGGGACGCTACGAGTTCATCCCTGAAGGCTCTCTTCGGGCGTCCTGCCCTCAGAAGCCCCCGGAGCGCCTGCCCCACTCCCCGAGCCTCCGGCCTCAGGTTTGTTGCCTATAAACCCCTGCTGAACGGAAGTGGCCCAGCTCGCCATTGTGCCAACGCCGAATCACCCAGGATGGGATCGAAAGCCAAGTGGAGGCCTCTGATAGTGGGTGTCCCTTTTTGCTCCCTTTTTGCTTTCCTTTTTGCTTCTGCCAGTAAAGCTTACCGGCGCTTGCTGAAAGCCAATGGTTTTGTCGGCAGCATGAGCCGCAAAGGTGACTGCTGGGACAATGCAGTGGCGGAAAGTTTCTTTGTCAGCTTGAAGAAAGAACGAGTGCAGTGGAAGTACTATCAAACTCGTGCTGAAGCGCAGCAGGATGTGTTGAATTATATGGTGATGTTTTATAGCAGTCAGCGGTTGCATTCGTTCCTGGATTACGTCAGCCCCAATGCGTACGAATCAATGATGGCTGAAGTGGGGAAAACATTGATCATCAACACCGCAAGACGCCAAATAACAAAAATGCACGGGAGACCTCGGCGGCGTCGGTTCTGAATCCACTATCGTTCGCTTGGTCCCCGTTATTTTTACCGTTATGTGCTGGTGTGTTATATGCTAGGGCTCACCAGCAGAGTGTAACGTGGTAGAATTCGAGACGTTTCGTGATGAGGAAATTACATGTCAGAAAAAATGAAGCAACTTATTGAATCCATTAGAGAACTATCTTCTGATGAAAAAGCGTTGTTGGCACACTGCCTGATAGCGTCGTTGGAAATGGCTCCAGAAGATGGGGTTGATGAGGCTTGGCTGGCACTTGCGGAAAAGCGCTATTTCGAACTTGAGTCTGGAGTGGTGAAAGGTGTTTCCTGGCAGGAGATCAAGGCTACAGTTCAGGGATAGAATTGAATGTATAAACTCATATTTCATCCAGATGTTTCTCTGGAGATTAAGGCTTCGTTTGATTGGTATGAAGCTCAAGTAGAAGGCCTTGGGAGTGACTTTCTTTCAGAGCTGGAATCGGCATATCAAGCAATCGGAGAACTTCCAAATACTTGGCCAAAGTTTAAAACTAACTTCAGGCGCTACTTGTTGAGCAAATTCCCGTATTCAGTAATTTATCGCCCGGGACAGGAGAGAGTTTTCATCCTGGCTGTCATGCATAATCACAGAAACCCAGGTTACTGGGAAAGTCGCACATAATCGGGTAGCCGGGGGTATCTAAGTTCCAGCCCCCACAACACCCTGCATGCGGTGTCCGCACAGGGCGTTTCCTGAAGATGGTTTAAAGCAAGCTAGCCGATTCACCGGACCGGTTACCCGGCTTGGCGCTATCCGTTTGCATCAGGTTCGTTCCCCTTGGGCGATGCATTCCAAAGTTTTTGACCGGAGCCTTACTGGCGATTTACCGATCGCCAGGCAGACAACTTCATGCCATGCAGGTCCAATGCAGGGCCCGGGTAGCGGGGCAAGATCTCCTTTTTGAAAAAAGTGCTTGACAGGGTTTTTCCCGAAAATTTGAATTTTTCGACGA
>JAVVEZ010000064.1:0-20897 GCA_032250895.1 Pseudomonadales bacterium
GTGACTCCCAGCCGCCGTAGGCTTCCACCGCTGCGCGCAGCACGGCGAGTGAGCGCTTGCGGCGAAATGCCTGGTCCTCTGTGCTGGCTTCGATCAGTTCCAGCCGGAACGCTGCCGGATCCCTGCGCGCTGCCGCTGCCAGTTCGTCGATGAAGGACTCGAAGGCAAAGGTAACCTGTGGGCCATTCGGGTCGCGCAGGTTGCCGGTGCGCAGGGGTGTCTCCCACACCAGCGGCAGGGCCACCACATGCCCCGCCAGGCGCAGATGCGGAATCCCGTACTGTACACTCGGCATGGCGGCGCCGCCTGCCGCCGTCCGCTCGGGCCGCCGGCCCATCAGTTGCGCGATCAGCACGGTGTCGGGTTCATTGTAGCCCAGGTGGTTGTAGTCGATGGCGCGGGCCTCGTACTCGAGCGCCACCAGCTTGCCCTTGCCATCGAGGCCACCACGCAATTTGAAGGCATAGGCCGGGCCTTTGGTATCCCAAGCCGTTTCCTCGTACCGCATCCACTGCACGCGCACGGGTCTGCCAAGCTCGTGGGCAAGAAAGGCGGCCTCGAAACCGACATCGTCTGCCGCCGTGCGGCCATACACCTGCGGCCCGGCCATGTATACCACCCGCACGCGGTCGCGCGGCAGGTCAAGGAACTGCGCCACGCCGGTGCGCAGGCCATAGGACTTCATGTCGTTGGAGTAGATGGTCAGCTGATTGCCTGAGGGGTCGGCCAGCGCAAAGGCCGGGCCGATGGAAGTGTGCCCCTGGAATGGCACGTCGTAGTCGGCTTCAAGCACCTGGGCCGCGCTGGCGAAGGCGGCAGCAGAATCCCCGCTTACTCTTGGCTCCGAACTCGACATTGGCGTCGCGGCGCGAATGTAGTCAAACAGATCGTTCGACGCCGGGAAGGGCGCTTGTGCGGGCGGGGTCCATTCGGCCCTGAGCTGCCGCGCGGCCTGTATGGCCTGCTCTTCGCGTTCGCACACCACGGCCACGTAGTTGCCATGGCTCACCACCCGGACTAAGCCGGGAATGCCGGTTACCGATGACTCGTCGATGCTGCGCAAGCTTGCGCCCGCCACCGGTGGACGCACGTTGCGCGCGTGCAGCATACCGGGGACTTTCATGTCCACGGCCCAGATCAGTGAGCCGTCGACCTTGGCAGGAATATCGTAGCGCTGCAGCGACTGGCCCACCACGCGCAACTGCTGCACGGGTTTGACGGCTGCCGTGCCGGTGGTGGCGTTGATGTTGCGGCCTTCGAGTGCCACATTGAAGCGCTGGCCACCCACGAGTTCGGCGTAGCTGACTGCCTGGCTGGCATCCGCCAGTGCGGTGACCATGCCATTGTTCACCGTGAGCTCGCCCACGGCTACCTTCAGATGTTCGGCGGCAAGCTCCAGCAATACGCGCCGCGCTTCCGCGGCAACTCTGCGCATCGGCCAGCCATCGGTTTCGATGGCATCGGAGCCGCCCGAGCCGCCCTGGTCGGGAGTGGTATCGGTACTGCCCATCACCAGAGTGCTTTGCTCGTAGGCCAGGTCGAGTTCGTCGCACATCATTTGCCGGAATGCGGTGCCGGTGCCCTGGCCGCCATCGGTTTTGCCGACGAAGAAGGTGGCGGTGTTGTCGGGATGGATGACGATCCAGGTGTCGAGTTGCAGAAAATCCGGGTCGGGATACGGACCCGCAGCAAACGCTTGCGCCAGCACGCGGGCACCGGGGACAGTGCCGATGCCGAGGCTCAGCACCAGGGCGCCGGAGGACGCCAGAAAGCCGCGCCGCGACGTGGAGGGATTGGCGCTACGCAGCGCCGCTTCGATAGCCTTGGGGAACTGGAGTGAGGTGCTCATCCTGCCACCTCCTGGTCGTTGTCTGAGCCCTTCACGACGCGCTTGATCGCGGCCTGGATGCGAAAGTAGGTCATGCAGCGGCACAGCGCACCTTCCATGCCTTCACGAATCTCGGCATCGCTGGGCTTGGGATTGCGGTCGAGCAGCGCCTTGGCGGTCATGATCTGGCCGTTCTGGCAATAGCCACACTGCGGCACCTGCTCGTCGATCCACGCCTGCTGCAGCGGATGCAGGCTGCCATTCTGCGCGAGCCCTTCGAGTGTGGTGATCGCTCCACTCACCACTGAGGCAGGCAGCTGGCACGAGCGCAGGGCAACGCCATCGATGATCACGGTGCAGGCCCCGCACTGCCCCAGGCCACAGCCGAAACGCGGGCCGCGCAGTCCGAGGTCGTTGCGCAGCACATACAAAAGCGGTGTCGACGGGTCGATGTCCACTGCGTGGACCGCACCATTGACGTTCAGTGAAACGATACTCATGGGGTGCCCTCCGTTCAACAGGCTCCAACGGTAACGCAAAAACCCAGGGCTCGTCTACTGCCGCTGCTTGCCCATTTTTTATTGCCCATGCGTCCATTCCGAACGGATCATGGCCGCCGGATTGATCCACGTCATCATGCGATCATCGGAGCAGTGCTTCAATATCAATTTCAAGAAAACCGTCATCCTGATGACAGGAGGGAACTGCACCATGAACCGCTTCCATGTCAGATCTCTGGCAGTGCTTGTCCTGCTGGGCCTGTTGTCTGGTTGTGCCTCTGTATTGCGCAGCGATGTCGTGACGTTTCACGAAGGTCCCCTGCCCAGTGGCGAAACCATCCGGGTCGTGCCCCTGAACCCGGACAATGCCCAGAGCCTCGAGTTTCGTGCCTATGCCCGGCTGGTCAGCGAGCAACTGGCAAAAATCGGTTATACTCCGGTGAACAGTGACACTGCCAGTGTCGATCTGCTGGCGCAAGTGGATTATTCGGTAGACATGGGTGCTCCCGACGTCCGCCTGGACCGGGGCGCGCATTATGCCCGCTACCATTTCTATTATGGCCGTTATGCGGACCCCTTCTATTTTGGTATTTATGACACCTGGACCCCGGAGGTTTACAGCTACCCCGCCTATCTACGCAGGCTGCGCCTGAATATCGTGAGGACGGATGCCGACAGCAGCAGAATCTTTGAAGGCCGGGTGGAGAGCACCGGGCGTCAGAGTAGCCTGCCGGAAATCATGCCCTATCTGGTTAGTGCCATGTTCAAGAACTTTCCCGGAGAGAGCGGGGTGACCAAGGTGGTCACGATCGAGATGGATGAGTGAGTGTGACCGAGAACAAGAACGCAGTAAAGGTGTCCACCTGGGGCTACCTCTTTTTTCTGTTCACCTGGCTGCACATGCTGGTCTGGACGGCCGGGTTTTATCCACTTGTAAGTACGGGGCTCGACGGGTCTGCGAATACTTTTTTTCACCTCAGTGCGTGGCCCCTGTACAGCCTTTTGTATATTGCTCCGGCCATTCTGCTTACTCTGGTGTCAGCATGGCTTCTGCCGAAGCTGAAAATCCTGGCGCCGGTGGTGGCGCTTGGCAGCAGTGTGCTGGTGCTGTTGCTGATTCAGGCGAACCGCTTGATCTACGAGCTTTATTCTTTTCATATCAATGCTTTTGTCCTGAACCTGATGTTTACCCCGGGAGGGATTTCCGCCCTGGACAGCAGCGCCGAGACGTCGTTGTCAGTGGCGCTGATCGGCGCTCGCACACTGGTTGTGCAGGCACTGTTGTTGATCGGCAGCAATTACCTTTCCCGCCATTTCCAGGCATCGGACTGGCTGCGCCCGGCCACCACTCTGATCGTCTTGCTGTTCCTGGTTCAGGCAGCCATCTATGGCGTCAGCGATCTCAACAATGACGGAGAGGTGCTCGATAGTGCCGGTGCTTACCCTTTTTTTCAGCGGGTGCGTTTTCGTTCTTTGGCCAGGCATCTGGGTTATCACACGCAGCAGAGGCCGCGAACCCGTGCCCAGGTTGATCCCTCGCGACTGCAATACCCACTACAGGAAATGGTTTTTGCACCCGTGGACAGGCCCCTCAACATCGTCTGGCTGGTGGCGGAATCCCTGCGCTGGGATCAGCTCGATCCAGCGATCATGCCCAATACCTGGGCCTTTGCCGGGCGCAGCCAGCGTTTCAACAACCATTACTCCAGCGGCAACGGCACACGCGAGGGCCTGTTTGGCATGTTTTATGGTTTGTATGGCTCCTATTGGGAGCATTTTCTGCATGCCCAGCGCAGCCCGGTGCTGATGGACCGCTTGCAGGCGCTGGACTACGAACTGAATCTGAGGACGAGTGCGCGCTTTACCTATCCGGAATTTGACAAGACCCTGTTTGCACAGGTGCCCTCGAGCGCCATGCATGAAGCAGACGGAGCTCTTCAACCCTGGCAACGGGACCAGGAAAACACCACGCAGCTGCTGCACTTTCTGGAGCAGCAGGCGGATACCGGACCTTTCATGGCCTTCTTTTTTCTGGAATCCACCCACGCCCCTTATTTTTTTCCGGAATCCGGCGCGCTGCGCCGTCCTTATCTGGAAACAGTGGACTATGCCCATTTGTCGAAGGATTACCTGCAGGCGAATATCGACCAGTTGTTTACGCGTTATGTCAATGCTGCGCACTGGATCGATGTGCAGTTGGCGCGTGTCTATGAGACGCTGGAGCGGGAGAGCCTGCTGGACAGCACCATTGTCATCATTACCGGCGATCACGGTGAAGAATTCATGGAGAAGGGAGCCTGGGGGCATAACTCCAGTTTTGTCGAAGAGCAGACCCATGTGCCACTGGTGATATGGATGCCAGGCCTGGAGGCGGCAGTGATCAGCCGGACGACGAGTCATCTGGACATTGCCACCACCCTGCTGCAGGCGCTGGGCGCCGACAGAAACAGCGAGACCTATTCCCTGGGCCAGAATTTATTTGATCCGAGCCCCCGCTCTTTTATCAATATCAGTGACTGGCACAGCATCGGCGTGCTCACCGGGGATATGAAATACCGCATTCCCTACCTGGCCGGTGCCGATGCTGACTGGCTCCCTACAGATCGTGACGATGGTAAACTGGCGCCAGCACAGGCCAGTGCCATGCTGGCCCGGAACCGGAGAGACATTCTCCGTGCCATCGAAAACGCCTCGCTGTTTTCCCGCCGCCCGGAGCAATGAGTAAAACATTACTCTGATCATGACAAAAAGGATGGAGGAAGATCGAGATGCTTGAACTTTACCATGCCGAACCCCTGGCCAATTCGATGAAGCCGCTCCTGTGTTTGAAGGAGAAGGGCCTCGATTTTGTCAGTCACTATGTCGATCTGCTCAAATTTGAGCAGCACGCCCCCGACTTCATACGCATCAATCCCAGGGGTCAGGTACCCGTGCTGATCCATGAGGGTGCAGTCATCACCGAGTCGACCGTGATCAACGAATATCTCGACGAGGTTTTCCCCGAGGTGCCCCTGCGTCCCGCTGATCCCGTCGGGCGTGCGCACATGCGGATCTGGTCCAAGTTCGTCGACGAGTATTTTGCCCCGGCCCTGAGCCTGATCGGCTGGCATTATTTCGTGCGCAAGGCCCTGGAGAATATTGAGAAAGCAGAGCTCGAGAAGATGTTTGCGCGCATTCCACTGGCGGAGCAGCGTGCCAAATGGGAGACCATAGCGGGCAAGTCCTTCACGCCGGAACAGCTTGCAGACGCCAGACGCAGACTCGGCGTCTCGATCGAGCGCATGGAAGAAATTCTCCAGACCGGACCCTGGCTCGCCGGACCGGGCTATTCGCTCGCCGACGTCAACTCCTATTCCATGGTGGCGGGAGTACCTCATTATTTTCCAGAGTTTCTCAATGACAAAGCGGCACCGCACAGTTTTGCGTGGTTACAGCGGATGAATGCGCGCCCGGCAGTCAGGGCGGCGCTGGCGATGCCGAACAGGGTGCCGGAAGAGCTCCGGGTTTTCGGGGGCTGACAGTTTTTGCCGGCCGATCGCATTCCTTGTAGTACTGATCCAAATCAATAAGGCGGTCTGCCTTCGGGGCTACGATTCATCCTGTTCGTCAAGGATCGGCCCTCCACACCACTTACCGGAGATTACTATGAAAACACCAGCCAGAATAGCCGCCATCGTGTACTGTACCCTGCTGCTGCAGTCCGGCGCCTTCGCTGCCGATGATGCTTCGCAGATGATGCAGCAACACATGCAGGAAATGAAGACGCTGATGGCCAGGATCAAGGCCGAGAAGGATCCTGCCCGGCTCGAAGCATTGATGGCAGAACATGAACAATTGATGCAGCGGAATATGCAGATGATGAGTCAGGGCAAGAGCGGGACGGCCATGACGATGGAAGCCCGCATGGCCGGCATGGAACAGAAAATGGAAATGATGCAGATGATGATGGACCAGATGATGCAAGGCAGCGATGTCGAACGAAAAATCCCCCTGCACCAGCATAAGCGATAAATAAGTGATAGTCCGTGACACTGCCTGCCGACGCCGCTCGAAGGCGGTCAGTGTGGTTTGTTTCATGCTTGCCTGGGTGCTTACGGGCGCTGTGGCACAGGCGCCGGTCGAGTTGACCTTGTCCGAAGCTCTGCGAATCATCGTGGACAGCAATCCAGGACTGGCCGAAATGCGCGGCCGCGCCGATGCGGCGGCACAGGTGCCGTCGCAGGTCGGCACCTTGCCGGATCCCAGGATCAACGTCAATGCGCTCAACCTGCCGGTGAACAGCTTCAGTCGCAGCCAGGAAGCGATGACCCAGATGCAGGTCGGGGTCAGTCAGAGTTTCCCGTTCCCCGGTACCTTGAGCCTGCGCCGTGAGGCGGCCACGTATGAGGCGCAAGCGGCCAGTCTGTCGGTCGACGAAACCCGGCTGCGGCTGTTGCGCGATGTCAAGAAAGCCTGGTGGGAACTGGCGTATCTCGACCGGGCGATGGTGATCATCCGCGACAATTTGACCCTGATCGATCAATTCATCGACATCGCCAATACCAAATACCGTGTCGGCGAGGGGCTGCAACAGGATGTGCTGCTCGGTCAGGTGGAGCGTGGCCGCCTGCATGATCGCCTGCTGCAACTGCAGGGCATGCGTGGCGTCATGGCAGCGCGGCTCAATGCCTTGCTGGCGCGGCCACAGAATGTGCTGGTGACCTTGCCGGAACGAGTTGACGAAGAGTTGCCCAGCCTGCCCATGCCGGAGTCATTCATCAGTGAAGCCGAGCAGCAAAGGCCGCTGCTGGCGGTGCTGGAAAACAAGGTCAAGGCAGCCGAGAGCAATCGCGATCTGGCGAAAAAATCGCTCTATCCGAATTTCAGCCTGGGCGCCAATTATGGTTTTCGCAAGGGCCAGAACCCCAATGGCGACGATCGTGCGAATTTCTTGAGTGTTTTGCTGAGCGTGGAAATTCCATTGTATGCGGGCACCAAACAGCAGCGTTTGATCAGCCAGCGCAGTGCCGAGCTGTCCGCACAGAATGATGCCTTGCTCGACACCCGCAATCAGGTCAGCGCCGAGGTGCAGGCCGCCTGGTATGCCTTCCAGCAGGCGCAGGAACAGAGCCAGTTGTTTCGCACCGGCATCATTCCGCAGAGCCGGCAGACGGTGGAATCGATGCTGGCCGGGTATCAGGTCGACAAAGTGGATTTTCTCAATCTGGTGCAGTCGCAGATCAGTCTCTACAACTTTGAACAACAGTATTGGCGTGCACTGACCCAGGCGCGCCAGGCCCTGGCGGACCTGGCCGCCGCTTCAGGACAGGAGTCGATCAATGAGAACTAGAACCTGGGTATTGCTCGGTCTGGCCTTGTTGATCGGTATCGGTATGGGCTACGGTGTTTCCCGCTGGCTGATGCCGACGGCACCGGCGCAAAGTACCAGCGCGGAGCGCAAGCCGCTCTACTACCGCAGTCCGATGAATCCGGATGTCACCTCCAAGGTGCCGGCCAAGGATTCCATGGGCATGGACTATGTGCCCGTTTACGCCGATGACACACCGGCCGGCGACGAAGTCGCGGGGACGGTACGGATCGATCCGGCGACGGTGCAGAACTTCGGTGTGCGTACCGTGCCGGCGGAAACCCGGACCTTGACTCGCGACATTTATACGGTCGGCCGGGTCGATTTCGACGAGACGAAACTGACCAGTCTGCATCCCAAGATAGAGGGTTGGATCGAGGAGCTGTATATATCCCAGACCGGCTTGAGGATAGCGAAAGACGCCATTCTGCTCAGCATCTATGCGCCCGAACTGGTCGTCAGTGAGGAAGAGTATCTGCTTGCCTTGCGCAATGTGGCAACCCTGGCGCAGAGCCCTTATGCGGAAATCCGCCAGGGCGCGGCAACGCTGGCGGCAAGCGCGCGTCAGCGCCTCCTGTTGCTCGATATGCCGCCGCACCAGTTAGAGGAACTGGAGGAAACCCATGACGTCAAGCGTAATCTCCACATTCATTCTCCGTTCGACGGCATCGTCACCCATGTAGGCGCACGCGCCGGTCAATTTGTCACCCCGCAGACCGAGCTTTACAGACTGGCCGACCTGTCGACGGTATGGGTCTATGCGGACGTCTACGAATATGAAATGCCCTGGGTGACAGAAGGTGACATGGCCCAGCTACGTCTCGCCGGTCTGCCCAATCAGTTATTTGAAGGGCGTTTGGATTTCATCTATCCGTATCTGGACGAAGCCACGAGGACCCAGAAAGTACGCTTGAGTTTCGCCAACCCCGGCCGTCTGCTGAAGCCGGAGATGTATGGTGATGTCACCATTCGCACCAGCCGCCAGGTAGACGCGGTGGTCATTCCGGATGAGGCGGTGATCCGCTCCGGGCGGCGCGAGCAGGTATTCGTGTTGCGCTCGCCGGGGCAATACGAGCCGCGCCCGGTGACGCTCGGGGTCGGCACCGATGGCATGGTGCAGATCACCGACGGCCTCGAGGCCGGCGAGCAGGTGGTGGTATCGGGGCAGTTCCTGATCGATTCAGAATCCAATCTGCGCGAGGTGTCGGCCAAGATGCGGGAGTCCACGACCGCACCAGAGGCTCCCGCCGGACACGACATGGACGCCATGACGCCGCCGTCTGCGACGGAGCAATAAGCATGATCGCCAGCCTGATCGAGGGCTCATTGCGCAACAAGCTGCTGGTGCTGATCTTCACCGTGTTGGCCGTGCTGACGGGTGCGTGGGCGGTCAAAACCACGCCTCTCGACGCCATCCCCGACCTGTCCGACGTGCAGGTGATCATCTTCACCGAATATCCTGGCCAGGCGCCGCAGGTGGTGGAGGATCAGATAACGTATCCGCTGACCACCGCGATGCTGGCGGTGCCCTTCGCCAAGACCGTGCGTGGTTATTCGTTCTTTGGCCTGTCGTTCGTGTACATCCTGTTCGAGGATGGCACCGACATGTACTGGGCTCGTTCGCGGGTACTGGAATACCTGAACTTCGTCAGCGGCCAGCTGCCGGGCGGGATCACGCCCAGTCTCGGCCCGGATGCCACCGGCGTCGGCTGGATCTACGAATATGCGTTGGTGGATCGCAGCGGCGGTCAGGATCTGGCGCAACTGCGTTCGCTCCAGGACTGGTATCTGCGCTACCAGTTGCAGACCGTGCCCGGGGTGTCCGAAGTGGCATCGGTGGGCGGCTACGTCAAGCAATACCAGGTCGAGGTCGACCCCAACGCGCTGGCCGCATACGGCATCCCGCTGGCCAAAGTAAAGATGTCCATCCAGCGCTCCAACAACGACGTCGGCGGACGCGTGGTGGAGATGGCCGAGACCGAATACATGGTGCGCGGGCGCGGCTATATCCGCGGTATCGCGGACCTGGAAGTGATACCGATCGGCGTCGGCGACGGTGGTACGCCAATCTACCTGCGCGACGTGGCGCAGGTGCAACTGGGTCCGGAACTGCGGCGTGGCGCGACGGATCTCGATGGTGAGGGTGAGGTGGCAGCCGGGGTGGTGATCATGCGCTACGGCGGCGATGCATTGAAAACCATCGAAGCCGTGCGCGCCAAACTCAAGGAGTTGAGCGCCGGATTGCCGGCCGGTGTCGAGATAGTACCGGTGTACGACCGTGGCGCCCTGATCGAGCGCGCAGTGGATAACCTCAAAGACAAGCTGCTGGAAGAGTTCATCGTGGTCAGCCTGATCCTGATGATATTTTTGCTGCATGTCCGTTCGGCACTGGTCTCCATCCTCACCTTGCCCATTGGCGTGTTGCTGGCATTTATGGTGATGCGCTGGCAGGGGCTGAGCGCCAACATCATGTCGCTTGGTGGCATCGCCATCGCGATCGGCGCGATGGTCGACGGTACCATCGTGATGATCGAAAACGCGCACAAGCATCTGGAGCACGCCGAAGGCGACAAGGGCGGCGAGCTCACTCTGGATGAACGCTGGGTTGCCATCGGCGCGGCGGCCAAAGAGGTCGGGCCGGCCCTGTTCTTCTCCTTGCTGATCATTACCGTGTCCTTCCTGCCGGTGTTTACCCTGCAGGCGCAGGAAGGTCGCCTGTTCAGTCCGCTGGCTTTCACCAAGACCTACTCGATGGCGGCTGCGGCGATCCTGTCGGTGACCCTGGTTCCCGTGCTGATGGGCTATTTCATTCGCGGTCGCATCCTTCCCGAGGCAAAAAACCCGGTCAACCGCGGTCTGCACTTTATTCACAAGCCGGTGCTGGCCGCCGCCATGCGCTGGCGCAAACTGACGCTGAGCCTGGCGCTGCTGCTGCTGGCGCTGAGCCTATGGCCCTTACAGCGTATCGGCAGTGAGTTCATGCCGCCGATCGATGAAGGCGACATTCTGTACATGCCCTCGACCTTCCCGGGAGTTTCCATTACCAAGGCCAAACAGTTGCTGCAGCAAACTGACAGGATACTGGCCACCTTCCCCGAGGTCGAGCGAGTGTTTGGCAAGGCGGGGCGGGCGCGGAGCGCAACCGATCCGGCGCCGCTGTCCATGTTCGAAACGACGGTCAAGCTCAAGCCCAGGGACGCCTGGCCGAACCCCGGCAAGACCACCCGCGAGTTGATGGACGAGATGGATCAGGCGATCCACATTCCCGGTGTCGCCAATGCCTGGACCATGCCGATCAAGACCCGCATCGACATGCTCTCCACCGGCATCAAGACCCCGATCGGGATCAAGGTCTCGGGGCCGGATCTGGCTGAACTGGCGCGCATCGGCCGCGACATCGAAGTGGCGATGAAACAACTGCCGGAAACCCTGTCGGCATTCGCCGATCGTGCCGTCGGCGGCTACTACCTGGACTTCGACATCCGCCGCGAGGATGCCGCCCGCTATGGCCTGACCACCGGCGACGTGCAGGATGTCATCCAGTCGGCGATTGGCGGCATGAATGTCACCGAGACCGTGGAAGGACTGGAACGCTATCCGGTGAATGTGCGTTATCCGCGTGAACTCCGGGACAACCTGGAAGCGCTCAAGCGAGTGCTGGTGGCGACGCCGACCGGTGCCCAGATACCGCTGCAACTGGTGGCGGATCTGGAGTTGCGCCGCGGACCGCCTGCGATCAAAAGCGAGGACTCGCGACCGAATGCCTGGATTTACGTCGATCTAAAGACTTCCGATATCGGTGGTTTTGTCGCCAAGGCCAAGCAGGTGATTGCCGAGCAGGTCACGCTGCCATCAGGTTACAGCATCGTCTGGTCCGGGCAGTTTGAGTACATGCAGCGCGCCATCGAACGGCTCAAACTGGTGGTGCCATTGACCTTGGCACTCATCTTCCTGTTGCTGTACTTCAACTTCCGCAACGTCACCGCGCCACTGGTGGTGATGCTGTCGATTCCGTTTGCGCTGCTTGGCGGCGTCTGGCTGCAATACGCCTTTGGCTTCAACATGTCGGTGGCGGTGGCCGTGGGTTACATTGCTCTGGCCGGCGTTTCCGCCGAGATCGGCGTGCTGGTGTTGACCTTCATCGACCAGGAACTGGCGCGGGTGCGTCAGGACTCGGGAGAGCCGCTTCGACCCGAAGATATCCTGACAGCCGCGCAACGCGGAGCGAGCGAACGTGTGCGCCCGATCGTGATGACCGCAGGTTCAACCACCATCGGCCTGCTGCCTATCTTCTGGGGTCATGGCACCGGTTCGGAGACCATGCAACGGATCGCGGTGCCCATGGTCGGGGGTATGGTCAGCGCAACCCTGCTCAGCCTGGTGGTATTGCCGGTGATCTATGCCGTCGTGCTGCGCTTGCAACACCGACTCATGAGCCTGGGTGGAACCAAGGCGCCCCGGAACTGACATGGCGGGGCTGGACAGGGTAGAATGCACCCTCGTTTTCCTTCCAGGTCGTCCCCCATGTCAGGCATCATCACATTGAATTCCGGCCGCGAAAAATCTTTGCTGCGACAGCACCCATGGATTTTTACCGGCGCCATCAAAGCCACCTCCGGCAAGCTGCGCAACGGCGATACCGTGGAGGTGCAGGCGGCCAATGGCCAGTGGTTGGGGCGCGGAGCCTGGTCCGGCAAGTCCCAGATTCAGGTGCGGATCTGGACCTTCCGGGAGGACGAGGGCATCGACGATACCTTTTTTCTGCGCCGGATCGACAGCGCCATGCAGGGCCGTGCGGCGCTGGTGGCGGAGCGCAAGGTGAATGCCTACCGGATAGTGGCCGCCGAATCCGATTACCTGCCCGGGGTCACCATCGACCGGTATGGCGATGTGCTGGTCTGTCAGTTGCTCAGCGCCGGGGCCGACAGGCAACGGGACAAGATAGTCTCGGCGCTGCGCCGGCTGTTTCCTGACTGCGCCATTCTCGAACGTTCCGATGTGGCGGTGCGGGAGAAGGAGGGGCTGCTCCCCCTGACCCAGGTTCTACATGGCGAGGTGCCGGAGGAAGTGGTGATCGAGGAAAACGGGCTGCAGATTCTGGCCAGTCTCAAAAGTGGGCACAAGACCGGGTTTTATCTGGATCAGCGTGATAACCGGGCCATCATCGCCGGCCATGCCGCAGGCCAGGAGGTTCTGAACTGTTTCAGCTACACGGGGGCCATTGCGCTGTATTGCCTGATGGCGGGTGCCGCTCATGTGACCAATCTGGACTTGTCCGAACCCGCCCTGGCCCTGGCCCGGCGCAATCTGGCGCTCAACGCTCTGGATGAGGAACGCTGCGATCAGCTCAATGAAGATGTTTTCAAGGCCCTGCGGACCTTCAACAGCCAGCAGCGCAGCTTCGGCCTGATCGTGCTGGATCCACCCAAATTTGCCGAATCGAAACAAACGGTCAACAAGGCCTGTCGCGGCTACAAGGATATCAACCGGCTGGCCATGCAGCTGACCCGGCCGGGAGGCATTTTGTGCACTTTCAGCTGCTCCGGGCTGATAGCGGAGGATCTGTTCCAGAAAGTGGTGGCGGATGCCGCGCTCGATGCCGGCCGCCAGGTGCAGTTCCTCTCCCGGCTGGGCCAGGCCGGCGATCATCCGGTGGCCTCCAGTTTTCCCGAGGGTTTTTACCTCAAGGGCTTTGTCTGCCGCGTGCTGTGAACAGAGAAAGGTCTCCTTTTCAAACTTGCGCAAGCGTCGGAGCTGGCGTATGGTGGTTTCCGGGGACGGGAGGAAATCACAGCCATGACCTGCAAAACCGCTAAGGAAAGTTTGCTCGTACTGCTCGCTTGTTTATGCCTGTTGCTGACGGGCCCCGCCCAAACGCAGGTTCCTGTTGACGCCCCGGCCGATACCATCCGCGTATTGGCCATCGATGGTGCCATCGGCCCGGCGCTCGGTGATTATATTCAGCGCGGTATCCGCGCCGCCCAGGACGAGGGCGTGAGCCTGGTGGTGATCGAGATGGACACCCCCGGCGGTCTCGACCTTTCCATGCGTGACATCATCCAGACCATTCTGGATGCCCGCATTCCGGTAGCCACCTATGTGTCGCCTCAGGGTGCACGGGCCGCCAGTGCCGGCACCTATATCCTCTATGCCAGTCATATTGCCGCCATGGCCCCGGCCACCAATCTGGGGGCTGCGACGCCGGTGCAGATCGGAACCCCCTCGCTGCCGGGCACTGATGAGGGTGAAGGCGAAGGTGAAGAGGCACAGGGCGGCAGTGCCATGGAAAGAAAGATGGTCAATGATGCCACGGCGTATATTCGGGGCCTGGCAGAACTGCATGGCCGCAATGCCGACTGGGCCGTCACTGCCGTGACCGAGGCAGCCTCCCTGCCGGCAAGCGAGGCCCTGGCGGAAAATGTGATCGATATCGTGGCAAGAGACATAAGTGATCTGCTGGCCCAGATGGATGGCCGCCAGGTAAGGATCAGGGGAGAACTGGTGACTCTGCGAACTGCCGGCAAGGTCGTGCAATATGACAGTCCGGGCTGGCGTACCAAGCTTCTGCAGGTGCTGACCAACCCGAACCTGATTCTGATCCTGGGCATGATCGGCATTTATGGGCTGATCATCGAGTTTTACAGCGCCGGCATCGGCTTTGCCGGTATTCTGGGTGGCATCTGCCTGTTGCTGGCCGGTTATGGCCTGCAATTGCTGCCCTTGAATTATGCCGGACTGGGTCTGATCATTCTGGGCTTGGGTTTGATGGTGGCCGAAGCGCTGATGCCGAGTTTTGGTATATTCGGTGTCGGCGGGATCGTCGCTTTCAGCATGGGAGCCATCATGCTGGTGGATACCGAGCTGGACATGTATCGGGTTTCCCTGCCACTGGTGGCCGCCATCGCAATCTTTGCGGCACTGGTGCTGGGCATTACCCTGCGCATGTTCATGAAGCTGAGGCGCAAGGCCACGGTGTCGGGAATACAAACCTTTGTTGGCATGGCGGGTGAAAGTGTCAGTGATTTTGATGTGGAAGGCATGGTCAGGGTGCAGGGTGAGCTGTGGCAGGCCAGGACTCAGACGCCCCTGCATCGAGGAGAAAAGATCAAGGTGCTGGCCGTGGATGGCCTGCATCTGGTGGTGAGCAAGGCATAATAACAGTCAATCATTTTGCAGTGAGGGAAGGGCAATGGACTATTTCATCGTGGTGCTGTTTGCGCTGATCGTGGCGTTTCTTTTTTCAGCCTTCAATATTCTGCGCGAATATGAGCGGGCGGTGGTATTTTTTCTGGGGCGCTATCAGACCGTCAAGGGGCCGGGCCTGATCATCATCATTCCGCTGATCCAGCAGATGGTCCGGGTGGACCTGCGCACAAAGGTCTTTGACGTACCGTCGCAGGACATCATTTCCCGCGACAATGTCTCGGTAAAGGTGAATGCGGTGCTGTATTTCCGGGTCACGGATTCGCAGAAGGCCATCATCAACGTGGAAAATTATTTCGAAGCCACCAGCCAGCTGGCGCAGACGACACTGCGTTCGGTGCTGGGTCAGCACGAACTGGACGAAATGCTGTCCAGCCGCGAGCAGTTGAATGTGGATATCCAGAAAATCCTGGATGAACAGACCGATGGTTGGGGGATAAAGGTCAGCAATGTGGAAATAAAGCATGTCGATCTGGATGAGAGCATGATCCGGGCGATTGCCCGTCAGGCCGAGGCCGAGCGTGAACGGCGCTCCAAGGTGATTCATGCCACGGGTGAGCTGGAAGCTTCGGAAGCGCTGCTGAAGGCGGCCAAGGTGCTGGCAGAGCAGCCGGAGGCGATTCAACTGCGATACCTGCAGACGCTGGCGGGAATTTCAGGAGAGGGCAAAACCACGATAGTCTTTCCCCTGCCGGTTGATATTCTGTCAGCCCTGGTAAAGAAGGATAAATAAACAGCTTCCCCGCCTGCGCAGGGATGACGAGGCTGCCTGCGTGGATGAGGCAGGGATACGTTTTCCGTGTTGGCTGGAATAAAAGAATAAGAAAAAAATCAAGGAGGATGGTATGAGTGATTCTGTGCCATTGCCCCGCTCCGGCTCAGGGCCTGAGCCGGAGTCTGCTGTGCCGGAAACGTCTGTACAGGGGCAGTTCCAGGAGGTATTTCAGGCTGAACTGGGCGCGTTGAAAGCGCGGCGGCTGACGCTCCGGGTGCCGCTCGGTGAGGATGTCCTGGCCCTGCCGAACTTTGATTTCATTTATCAGGGGCAGGCCTCCGATGTATTGATCAATACCCTGAGCGAACTGTCCGACAGCGACGAAACGTGGACTGAGGCCAGAGCGCAGGAAGGTGTCGAAACCGGCCTGATCGGGGTGGCGCTGTCCGGGGGTGGCATTCGTTCATCAACCTTCAATCTTGGCGTCCTGCAGGCGATTCAGCGGGCCGGTCTGTTTCCCTGCATTGATTACCTGTCAACGGTGTCGGGTGGCGGCTATATCGGCACCTATCTGGGCACGGTGATTGCAGAGGATCAAAAAGGAGATCAGAAAGGCGATCAGGCGGCCAGTGAGACGCCGACAAGCGACTCTGCGGCAGAAAACCAGAACGCGGCGCCGCAGGACCTCTTTCCCCTCATTCATCATACCGGTGTCGAAGAAAGCCCGCGCTTCAGGCATCTGCGCAATCATGCGAATTTTCTGGCCCCTGATGGCAAGGCCGAATTGTTGAGCATACCCGTGCTGTTATTGCGGGGGCTGCTGGTCAACACCTTGTTCATTCTGCCCTTTTTCATCGCCATCAGCCTCTTGTTCGGATGGCTCATGGCGGGGACAAGGCCGATTCACTATTGGGCCTATGACAGCTTGTGGGAAACAATGATGCCGTCCTGGGCGGGATTTGCCGACGGCTCATTTTTGCACTACATACCCTTGACACTGGCCATGCTGTGCACATTGCTTCTGCTGTTCGCCCTGTATCCGCTGGTCCATTGGTATCGTTCCGCCGTTTTGCATGCCAGCAACAGTCAGACCATCGCGGTCCGTCACCGCAGCCTGAAGGCACTGTGCTGGCTGTTTGGCGGCAGTCTGCTCGTGTTTTTTATCGAATTGCAGCCCCTGGTTCTGCAATACCTGACAGGGAACAAACTGAATGCCTGGTTTGCTGCGGTTCTGGGCACTGCGCTTGCCGCCATTCCCTTCTGCAACAAAATCATCAATATCCTGGCCGAAATAAAGGCCAAACTGGGTGCGGCGGCCTATGGTCTGGTCGGCGTGGTCTGCCTCTGGTTGCTGCTGCTCTGGATGACGACACTGGCCATGAACGTGAATTGGACCCCACCCTTCCAGATGACCCCAGACCTCGGGAATCCCCTGCTTTGGCTGGGTGTTCTGCTGTTGCTGGCGGTCTATGCCCAGCTCTTCGTCGATGTCAATGCAACGTCCATTCACAAGTTCTATCGTGACCAGCTGGTCAAGGCTTTCGTCGCGCAGGCCACAGAGCTGGAGGCATCCCGGGCGAAAGCGGTGGATGATGCCGGGAGCTTGAAAACGCCCAGACTCAGTGAACTGGATACCATCCATGCCCCGTACCACCTGATCAATGTCGCCGTCAATGCAAGGCGCAGCGAAGCCAGGTACAAAAGCGGGCGCCAGGCCGGGTTCTTCTTTTTCAGCCCACTGTATTGCGGTGGTATCCGCAGCAGCTACATCAAAACCCGGGAGCTCGAGAGGCTGGCGGTTGATCTCGACGCCGGTACCGCGATGGCGATATCCGGTGCCGCAGTGGCGCCCAACATGGGGCGGTTCAGCAATCCGCTGCTGGCCTTTGTTCTGGCCATCCTGAATGTCCGCTTGAATTACTGGCTGCCCAATCCCAGGCGGGTGAAAAAATTGCTGAATGCGGCTGATGCTGAATCGGCAACAGAACGGTCAGGAAACATTCTGGAACGCAGCTGGCAGGGATTGAAGGCTTGTGAGTTCACGTACAACAAGGTTGGCCCGGTTTACCTGCTCCGGGAAATGTTGCAGTGGCTCAGTACCGACAGCCGCTTTCTCAATCTGTCCGATGGGGGACACATAGAGAACCTCGGTGTTTACGAATTGCTGCGCCGCCAGTGCCGTTTGATCATTGCCGGCGACGGCGAGGCTGATCCACAGCTGAGTTTCGACGGTCTTGCGGAGGTCATCCGGCTGGCCCGTATCGATTTCGGGTTTCGCATCGACATGCACGGCCTCGATGAAATTCGCAGTGGTGAACAACAATTTGCGCTGGGCACCATCCATTACAGCAACACGCGCACGGGCAAGCTGATTTACATCAAGTCCAATCTGGGCGGTGACTACAATCTGCAGGCGACGCTGGCACCGGATCTGTATCGCAGTTCGGCAGACCGCGATGACAATTTGCGCTTCGATGACAATGCCTATGTGGCTCATTACCGGCATCGGCATCCGGATTTTCCGCAGGAGTCCACTGCAGACCAGTTTTTTGACGAGAGCCAGTTCGAGAGTTACCGGGCTCTCGGCTATCAAACCGCCGCTTCGGTGCTGATCAGGCCAGAGCGGCATCAGACAAACGGCAAGGAGAGTGCATCATGAGTTTTACATCAGCGTTCAAAAGCATCACCAAAAACATCAAGGATCTGTCACAGCTCAACGTGCGGACCTATACCGGCGTGATTTCCGCCAACATCGATGGTGATGATGCGGAAGCCATGCTCAACAGTGCGCGGCAAAGCGGCAATCTGAAACTGGTTGGTGTGACCACGATGAATCTTGACGGGGACGTCAACCAGTTCATCAGCAACGATCCCGACATCAAGGACAACCTGCACACGGCCCATTTCAATGCCGTACAGGCCTCTCAACGCAGTCGGCAGGCGGTGTTCGACATGTTCTCGGTTGCCATCACCCGAGTCGTCGGCAAGATTGACATCAATCCGGAGGACTGATGGCAACGCTGCTGACGCGGGTGGATGTGGCGGCGGGTTCCACCGGGGCCCTGCTGAAACTGGGCACAGCGCTGGATGAGCTGAGCGAGCGGGGGCATCTCGATGATGGTGCAGCCCGGCAGGAGGATGAGCGCCATATTCCGGTCTCCCGAACCTATCTGTGGCTGCTGGGTTTCCTCAAAAGAGACAATGGCAAGCATGTCATCGACCGGGAACTGCGACAGGCCATTGCGGCCTTCCAGTCCGAACTGGGAATGCCGGCGGACGGCAGGCTGGATGACATCACCCGTCGCAGCCTCTATCGGCTGACGTCCTTTGATCAGCAGGTAGCGGGTTCCTGGCTGACCCGGCTTGCTCCTGAGCTGCTCGCCAGGGCTGTGCATCTGAGATTGTTTTCCTATGGACTGCTGAAGCGTCCACCCCCCTGCCGGACTCGGACACTGACAGGGGCCAGGCTCGCCGATTACCGGCAGTCTCTGACGCTGGCGCTGGAAGATTTTGTCAGGCTCAGTTCCTTGCTGGGTTTTGCCCGGGGGCTTCTCACACCCGGTTTCAACGCAGCCGTGCTGGCCCTGTTGTTCGATCACAACCGCCTGGTGCAGAGCATGCCGGTGGCAGGCGATGGTTTTCGCTTGCTGCCGCCGCACCCGCAGCTACCTCTGCGTGACCGGGCCGCCCGGACGCTCGTGAAGGGCTTCATCAGTAACCTGGCTCTGGTCGAATTGTGGCTGCTGGGTTATGACGTGCGCCCGGGCAATTTCAGCGCGGAAGGGCCTCACGGTGAAGAGGGCCAGGGCAGTCTGTTTTCCGCGCTCGACAAGTTCGCCCGGGACCGACGGCTTGATGTGGTCAACAATCATTCGATCATGCTGGGCGCCTGGTTCTTCAGGGAAGTGCACACGATCCAGCAGGAGGGCAGCACGGAGGACGCCTTCGAGGCCACCGAACTGGATGCGCTGCTTCACGACCATCAAAAAATGGCGAGTCTTGAAAAGGTATACAAGACGCTGGGGGCACGTCTGTTCGACGGCATCAAACGTGCGGTGTCCTGGGTGAAGGGTTTCTTGCGCAAAGCCCTGGGCACGCTGCAGCGGTGGCTGCGCAATATCGCCCGTGTGCTCCATCGCAGTGCTGCGGCTGTTTATCGGCAGTTGCAGGCAATCGTGCGGGTGGTCGTCATGGGCTTTGATTATTTTTTTCGTTCTCCGGTTCCAGGCTCGGATACCGGCAATGTCCATATCCGCAAAACGGCTGATTTCGATATGGTGGTCAGCATCTCCAGCGGGGCCACAGCCGAGGGCATCAGCGCCTTTTTCAGCGCTCTGGATCTGAGGCTTCGTGCAATGCGCCTCGGCGGCCGCTTCATCGCCGAAATCTGGCGCCTGGTACAGAGTGTCATCGAAGCCACTGCCGCCACGCTGGGCTGGCTGGGTCTGCTCTTCGTGCTGGTAAAACTGGGGATGTGGGGCAAGCGGGCACTTGCCATGGCAGAGGAGGCGCAGCAGCTGCTGGCGAGCTTTCCTGGGACTGAAGCGTCAGTTGCTGATCAGATCATTGATAAAGGCTGAAATTCGGGTAGGGCTACGCTTCAGGGCCATGAGCGTGATGTCATCGGCCAGCTTGTCGTGCCTGTGTCTGAATGTCGGCATCTGTCTCCAGAGCGATATCGGGGGCGAGAACATAGCGGCCACGGGCGCCGATGATGGCGGCATGGCGGGTATTCATGGCAAGACTGGCTTGCAGTTGCAGGGCCTTCAGGGGCACATCGACGATGGCTACGCCAAGCGGGGTGCCGGCGCGTGAAATCGGCGTGGAAAAGGTGGTCATCAGGATATTCCCTTATCAAGGCGCTGCACCTGTTCGCAGTCTTTGTGGACATAGGGAGCGAACAGCGGCCGGCCGGTCGCGAAGGCCCCGGGACTGAAGGTAACGGCGGCGCCGTGAATCAGCGCATTGTGCTCGACATTGCTCTCCAGCAGTTCGTAGATATCCTCTTCCCGGAGGTTTTCATCCACTTCCAGAAACGTGGCAGTACTCGACGCCACCTGCGCCAGTGAGGCAAACAGCAGGTCGAGCCGGGCTGCGTGCAATTCCAGTTCTTCCAGGGTCCGTTGCTGAATGTCCGCCGAGGCTGCCGTGTAGATGCGGGACAGCGTAAAGGCCATCACCCCGGTGGTCAGAACGATCAGGGGCAGGATGATCGCAAGAATCATTTTCCAGCGGATGGACAGGTGTTTTTTAATCTGAAGTTCTTGCAGTCATCGCGCAGATTCTGCTGATAGTTCAGGCGGA
>JAVVEZ010000004.1:0-74287 GCA_032250895.1 Pseudomonadales bacterium
GCGCGATTCGGGCTGATCGGGGCCTGTGGCGGACTATTGAATCTCCATTTTCAATATGGGACAATCCGCCACTGCATTGCGGCTTAAAATTTGTAAGCCCATGATTTTAAATTAAATTTTGTTTTTTCGAGCTGTCACTTCATGCCCGCGGCAAGCCGCTTGGCATGTATCAGTCAATCTTTTCGATTGAATACTCACGGTAGTTGAAAAATTTCATCACTCGCGATAAGCGCTTTACTGAGGTTAATACATGCAAGTTTCCATCGAAACACTCTCAGACCTGGGACGCCGGATGACTATTGGCGTCCCCGCTGAAAAGATAGAAAGCCAGGTGCAGTTGCGACTGCAGGAGGCCGCCCGGAATTTCAGTATGAAAGGCTTCAGAAAGGGCAAAGTGCCGGTGAGTGTGATCAAGAATCGTTTTGGTCGGGGTGTCCGTCAGGAAGTACTGGGTGAGGTCATGAGCCAGAGCTATTACGAGGCCGTGAATCAGGAGAATATCAGGCCTGCCGGGCAGCCCAGGATCGAGGCAAAAAAACTGGAGGAGGGCAAGGATCTTGAATTCGTCGCCACCTTCGAAGTATACCCGGAAATTACTCTGGGTGATTTTTCCAGTATCCACGTCGAGAAGAAATTGGCGGAAATCAGCGACAAAGACATCGACAACATGATCGAAACCCTGCGCAAGCAGAAACAGACCTTTCAGGAGCTTGATGCCGCCAGCGAGGAAGGGGACCAGCTCGATATCGATTTTATTGGCACCATGAACGGTGAAAAATTTGAGGGTGGAGAAGCCAGGGGCTCCCGTTTGGTCCTGGGCTCAAAACGCATGATACCTGGATTTGAAGAGGGTCTCCTGGGTAAAAGGAAGGGAGAAGAAGTAAAGCTGTCGCTGACCTTCCCGGAAACCTATCATGACCAGGATCTGGCGGGACAGGCAGTCGAATTTGCCGTGAGCATCAATAGTGTGGCCAGGGCCCAATTGCCGGAACTCAACGAAGAGTTCTTTGCCTCCTTTGATATCACAGAGGGTGGAGAGCAGGCTTTTCGGGACGAGGTCGCCGCCAATATGGCCAGAGAGCTGAATACGGCGCGCCGCAACAACATCAAGAACCAGGTGCTGGAGGGTCTGCAGGCCATCCATGCCATCACGGTGCCGGTGGCTCTCATTGAAAGCGAGATTAATGCGCTGAGACAACAAGCCATGCAGCAGTTTGGGCAGGGATCCCAGATTGACGAATCCATGCTGCCTGCCGATATGTTTAGAAAGCAGGCCGAAAAACGCGTCAAGCTTGGTCTGATCATGAGTGAAATAGTAAAGCAGAAAGAGTTGAAGCCCTCTGCTGAGGCCGTTCGGACCCTGGTTGAAGAGATGGCCGAGAGTTATGAAGACCCTCAGGAGGTCATCAAATGGTATTACAGCAATAAGAACCAGCTGGCGACGGTTGAATCGATGGCCCTGGAGGAGGCGGCGGTCGACGTTGTTCTTGCCAGTGCTCAGGTCAACGAAGTCCACACAAGCTATGAAGAGGCGCTGAAGCCCTCGCTCAAACCCGGTGAGAATGCGACGACAAGCGATGCGGATGCTGATGAATAAGTAGATGTCATGAAACACTCGAATTAGATATCCATATAGCATGAAACATTTTGGAAACAATGATATGCAAAGCAAACTTAATACTTATTCAAGCTTGATTCCAATGGTTGTGGAGCAGACTGCCAGAGGGGAGCGCTCATACGACATATACTCCCGCCTGTTGAAGGATAGAATTATTTTCATGGTAGGGCAGGTGGAAGATCACATGGCCAATCTGGTGGTGGCCCAGTTGCTGTTTCTGGAATCTGAAAATCCCGACAAGGATATCCATCTTTATATCAATTCACCGGGCGGGGTGGTCAGTGCCGGCTTGTCCATCTATGACACCATGCAATTCATCAAGCCTGACGTCAGCACCATGTGCATAGGGCAGGCGGCCAGCATGGGAGCCTTGCTGCTTGCCGGTGGCGCCAAAGGCAAACGCTACGCCTTGCCACATTCCAGGATGATGATTCACCAGCCCAGTGGGGGGGCTCAGGGACAGGCATCAGACATACAGATTCAGGCCAAGGAAATTCTCATTCTGCGTGAACGCCTGAACCAGATAATGGCTTATCATACCGGCCAGCCCATCGATGTCATCGAACGTGATACCGATCGCGACAATTTCATGAATGCTGAAGCCGCATTGAAGTATGGCCTGATTGACCAGACAATGGACAAACGGGTTATCCGCAAGGATTCCGGTGACGCGGACAAGGCGTAAAAAATTCCCTTTCGGGACTTGTAAAATGCTGCAAATGCCTGCATCTTAGGGCTGTGTATCAAGAATTGACGGGATAACTGAATGGCTGATGATAAAGGCAGAAAAGACGATGACAACGGCAAGCTTCTGTACTGCTCTTTCTGTGGAAAAAGCCAGCACGAAGTCAGGAAGCTGATTGCCGGGCCATCTGTTTTTGTCTGTGACGAATGCGTTGACCTGTGCAATGACATTATCCGGGAAGAAATCCACGAGCGCTCATCGGAAAATGAAACGCGCAAGCTGCCGACGCCCGAGGAAATTCGCAACACGCTTGACGAATATGTGATAGGTCAGTCCAAAGCCAAGAAAACCTTGTCTGTGGCTGTCTATAATCACTATAAGCGATTGAATTATAAAAAGAAAAATGGAGACGTTGAACTCAGTAAAAGCAATATTCTGATTATTGGGCCGACCGGTACCGGCAAGACATTGCTGGCAGAAACCCTCGCACGTTTACTTGATGTCCCCTTTACGATTGCCGATGCAACCACGCTGACAGAGGCGGGTTATGTGGGGGAGGATGTCGAAAACATCATCCAGAAGCTGCTTCAGAAATGTGACTATGACGTAGAAAAGGCCCAGATTGGCATTGTCTATATAGATGAGATCGACAAGATTTCCCGCAAATCGGATAATCCCTCCATTACCCGGGATGTTTCCGGTGAAGGTGTACAGCAGGCCCTGTTGAAATTGATCGAAGGGACGGTCGCCTCGGTCCCCCCCCAGGGTGGGAGAAAGCATCCACAGCAGGAGTTTCTGCAGGTGGATACGGCGAATATACTCTTTATCTGTGGTGGTGCCTTTGCTGGATTGGATAAGGTCATCCGGGATCGATCGGATAAAAGCAGCATTGGCTTCGCCGCTGAAGTTCGCAGCCTGCAAAAGGAAGTCAGGGTTGGCGAAACACTCAAGGATGTGGAGCCTGAAGACCTCGTCAAGTACGGTTTGATTCCTGAGTTTGTCGGCCGTCTTCCCATGATAGCGACACTGGATGAGCTCGACGATGAGGCCTTGGTCAAGATATTGAAGGAGCCTAAAAATTCCCTGGTCAAACAATATGCCAAACTCTTCGAGATGGAGGGTGTTGAAATCCAGTTTCGGGATGATGCCCTGAGAATGATTGCCCGCAAGGCTCAGGAACGAAAAACCGGAGCCAGGGGCCTGCGTTCGATCATGGAGTCCGTCTTGCTGGACACCATGTACAGCATTCCGTCTCAGCCCGGAGTCAAGAAAGTGGTGATTGATGAATCCGTTATCAAGGGCGAGTCAGAACCTCTGCTGATGTACGAGACAGTTGAAAAACAGGCCAAAACGGCGGCGGAATAACGCCAGGCCGGTGACACTGATGTGGGGTCTGCGGATATTCCTGATTTTGAGACGGGCAGTGTTTCGTGATGCCGTCCCGTTCGCGGCAGTCGGACCATGCCCTTAACTTTACACCCAGAGTCGTTGATCACCCATGCAAAATTCTGAATCCAGGCTGACAGCCACCTTGTTGCCCTTCCTGCCTCTTCGTGGCGTTGTGGTCTATCCGCAGATTGTCCATCCTCTCTTTGTCGCTCGTGAAAAATCCATTAAAGCCCTGAAAGCAGCGATGAACGGCGACAAGAAGGTTGTTCTGGCTGCACAGAAAATGCATTCGGAAGACGATCCCGGCGACAAGGACATTTTTCATATCGGCACCGTGGCCACAGTACTCCAGCTGATGCAGGTCAATGATGGGACCGTCAAGGTGCTGGTCGAAGGTATTGAGCGCGTGCAATTGCGCAATATTCACTTTGATCAGGATTATTACAAAGCCGAAACGGTCCTTATGACTGGCAGCACGGTTGAGGGGAAGGATACCGATATACTGGTCAGGTCCTTGTTGTCACAATTTGACCAGTATGTGCAGTTAAGTAAAAAAATATCGCCTGAAGTCCTTACCTCTATTACCAGTATTGATGAACCAAGCCGGCTCGTTGATACCATTGCAACGCACATGGGGCTGCAGTTGCAGGAAAAACAGAATATTCTGGAGCTTGCCAACCTGAAGCCCAGGATAGAACATCTGATGGCCCTGATCGAAGCTGAGATAGATATCTTTCAGGTTGAAAAACGGATTCGTGGCCGTGTAAAAAAACAGATGGAGAAGAGCCAGCGTGAGTATTATCTGAACGAACAGATGAAGGCCATCCAGAAGGAAATGGGTGAACTGGAGGATGTCCCCAATGAAGCGGAAGAGCTGAAGCGCAAAATTGAAGAAGCCGGGATGCCCAAGGAAGCAAAGGCAAAGGCAAATGCAGAACTCAACAAGTTGAAAATGATGTCACCCATGTCCTCCGAGGCTTCTGTGGTCAGAACCTATATCGACTGGATGATCAATGTTCCCTGGAAAGAAAAGACCCGCATCAGCTCCGATCTTGCGAAGGCAGAGAAGATACTTGAGGATGACCATTACGGATTGAAAGATGTCAAGGAACGGATACTTGAATATCTGGCAGTACAAAAAAGGGTGAAAAAACTCAAAGGCCCGATTTTGTGCCTGGTGGGTCCCCCGGGTGTCGGAAAAACATCCCTGGGTGAATCCATAGCGAGGGCCACCGGGCGCAAGTTTCTGCGCATGGCGCTGGGCGGCGTCAGGGACGAGGCGGAAATACGCGGTCATCGTCGCACCTATATTGGTTCCCTGCCTGGCAAGGTCATACAAAAACTGGCCAAGGTCGGGGTAAAAAACCCGCTGATGCTGCTTGATGAAGTCGATAAAATGGGCATGGACAACCGGGGCGATCCTGCCTCTGCCCTGCTGGAAGTGCTGGATCCTGAGCAAAATCATAGTTTCAATGATCATTATCTGGAAGTGGACTACGATCTTTCGGATACCATGTTCATCTGTACTTCCAACTCGATGAACATTCCGGGTCCCTTGCTCGATCGCATGGAAATTATCCGATTGCCTGGTTATACCGAGGATGAAAAGCTCAATATTGCCAGTCGTTATCTGGTGTCAAAGCAGAAAAGCGCCAATGGTCTGGGTAAAAACGAGCTGATATTTACCGATTCAGCGATACTTGATTTGATCCGCTACTATACCAGAGAGGCTGGCGTTCGGGGCCTGGAGCGGGAAATCGCCAAAATCTGCCGGAAAGTGGTCAAGGAACAGACCCTGCACAAGACCAAGGACCCCATTACCATTGACGGTGAACTTCTGGAGAAGTACTCCGGCGTCAGAAAATACGATTTTGGCAAAGCGGAAGATAATGACGCCATTGGTCAGGTTAATGGACTGGCCTGGACTCAGGTGGGTGGAGAACTGCTGACCATCGAGACCGTGGCCAACAAGGGCAAGGGTAAAACGACGATGACGGGGTCTCTTGGGGATATCATGCAAGAATCCATCCAGGCGGCCTTGACGGTGGTGAGAAGCCGGGCTGGCAGTCTCGGAATTTCTGAAAACTTTCATGAAAACACAGATTTGCACATACATGTGCCGGAAGGGGCGACACCCAAGGATGGACCCAGTGCCGGGGTTGGCATGTGTACGGCCATTGTTTCGGTCCTTACCGGGATCCCGGTAAGGAAGGATGTTGCCATGACTGGAGAGATAACGCTTCGAGGGCAGGTATTGCCGATAGGGGGGCTGAAGGAGAAATTGCTCGCAGCACACCGGGCGAATATCAAAATCGTCATCATTCCCAAAGACAATGAAAGAGATTTGAAAGAGATTCCCGATAACATCAAACAGGATTTACAGATAAGACCCGTCAAGTGGGTCGATGAAGTTCTGGAAATTGCACTTCAGTACATGCCAACACCATTGACCGAAATGAAAGGTGACGAAGTGGAGAAGGATGATCCAAAACCGGTCCGGGCAAAAACCAAAGAAAGAGGCAAAAAACACATAAATACCCATTAGAGGCCGCGTATTCCTTGACATGGCGTTTGGTCGGTTGGTATAAAGCTCTCTCGTTTTACGGCAGTACCTGATGTGTGCAAGAGAAAAACAAGGCTTCAATCTTAAGATGAAGAATAAAAAGTAAAGAAAGTTTAGGGATTGAGTTGAAAGGGAATAGCGCAAAATAGCAAAGAAGAAGTAAACCCGTAGCAAACAGGATCAACGAAAGATTTTACCACCGAACTTTTACCAACAAACTTTTATCAATAACCAGAAGAAGGGGATAACGTGAATAAATCAGAACTCATAGATGCCGTTGCTGAAACTGCCGATTTACCAAAAGCCGCTGCTGCTCGAGCTATTGATGCATTGACCGAGGCTGTTACCAACGCACTCAAGGCTGGAGATTCGGTTGCACTCGTGGGCTTCGGTTCTTTTAACGTCAAGGATCGTCCTGCCCGTACCGGCCGCAATCCGCAAACCGGGGCCGCCATCAAAATTGCGGCAGCCAAGGTTCCTTCCTTCAAGGCAGGGAAAGCGCTCAAGGATGCCCTGAACTGATCAGATGGTGCTTCCCGGTTCATGTCATCGATACAGTGAGATAGACGGGGCAGGGAGAGCAAGGCGTAAAAGTAAAAAGAGGGCGCATCCATGATGCGCCTTTTACATTTTAGTGCTTGTTATATTGGTATTGTCAGGTTCAAATAATTATGCTGCAAGATATTCGCGATGGCGCCCAGGGGATAGTGGCGAAACTTTTCATAGGCTTCATCATAGCGGTGTTTGCGTTGTTTGGTGTTGATACTATTGTCGGGACTTTTATCAATCAAACTCCCGCGACAACCGTAAACGGCGTGGAAATAACCGAACCTCAGATAGCTGCCGCAAGCCAGCGTAAAATGCAGGACTTGCTGACCAGCATGGGCCAGGATGCCGATTTCTCGACACTCGATGAAGGCCTGGTACGAGAGCTTGCGCTGAATGAGTTGATCCAGCAGGAGCTGATTTATCAGGCTGCCAAAAATTCCGGCATGGCGCTCTCGAGCCGCACGCTCGATAGACGGATTGTAACGATTCCTGATTTTCAGGTAGATGGCGTTTTCAGCAATGAAAGAGCTCAGGCCGTGCTTCTCGGTGGCGGCTACACACCCGCGTCCTTTCGTGCCGTCATGCAGCGGGAAGGTGTGATCAATCAGTTGTTGCTTGCTTATTCAGGAACAGGTTTTGTAACGCCGGCAGACATAGCGCAGATTGCCGCCTTGACCAATCAGTCCCGGGATTTTCGGTATCTTACGGTAACGCTTGATACAGAGGCTGCCACCATCGAGATCAGTGAAGCGGACATTCAAGACTATTACGACAATAACCCTGAGACCTTCATGCGGGAAGAACAGGTGGCCATCGATTATCTGTTACTGGACAAGAATGAAATTTTTCAAGAGGTGGAAATAAGCGAAGAACAGATTCAAGCCCAATATGATATCGAGAAGGCAGCGAATGAAAGCAGAAGTGAACGGCGGGCTTCACATATTCTGCTGGAAGCGGATAGCGCAGAGGAAATAGAGGAAGCAAGGGCACTGGCCCAGGAGCTCAAGACCCGCATCGATCAGGGGGAAAGTTTTGCCGATCTTGCCCGCGAGTATTCCGACGATACAGCCTCTGCGGAAACAGGCGGCGATGTCGGTTATACGACAGGCGATAGCTTTGTTGAAGAATTTGAACAGGCCCTGCAGTCTCTGGCTGTAAACGAGGTATCAGACCCGGTTACCACAGAGTTTGGTGTTCACCTGATCAAATTGACTGAACAGGAAGCTGTGGAGTTTGAATCCCTGGAGCAGAGCAGGGAACGGATCAGTCGTGATCTCGGCAGTAGTGCCGTGGAAAACCTGTTTGTTGAACGTTCGGAGCAACTGAGCAATCTTGCGTTCGAATCTCCGGATCTTGAAATCCCGGCAGACATCATGGGTTTGAATATTCAGAGCACGGAGCTGTTTGACCGTAGCGGTGGAGCTGGAATTGCCGCCAATGAGAAGGTTGTCGAGCAGGCCTTCAGTCTCGATGTGCTGGATGGCCTCAACAGTTCCCTGATCAGCCTTGATCCTTCCCGCAGCCTGGTACTGCATGTTAAGGAACACAATCCACCGGAATTGAAGGACCTGGCGGAAGTGAGGGACGAGATAGATATTTTGCTGCGCACCGAAAGGCTTCGGGAACTACTGAAAACGACAGGTGACAATATTCTGGACACACTGAAAAATGGTGGTGATGCTGAACCTTTGCTGGCGGAAAGAAATCTTTCCTGGACTGAAATGGCAGAGGTCAGACGTGATAATACGCAAATCAATCAGGAATTGCTGGAACAAATTTTCAGCATGAAAAAGCCTGCGCAAGACGGGCTTTCTGTCGTTGATGGTTTCCAGCTGGGCAATGGCGAATATGTCATCGTCGAGTTGACGCAAGTGACAGCAGGCCGTGTGGAGAATCTGGAACCCGCGCAACTTGAAAGTCTCAAAAATTTTATCATTCAGCAGAGTGGCACCGCCGACTTCAACGCCTATCTCGCCAATATCCAGAGCTCGGCGGAGATTGAGACAAACTGACGCTCAGTCAGTTTCCGGTCCCGTGACCCATGCGCCCGGACCACGCAGATATCAGAAGCTGTCCTTCCACTGCCTGATAAGCCCAAAGACCTCGGCAGGGTCATCCAGAATTCTGCCAGCATGACTGGCGGCAGTTGAGCGCAGAACCTGGTCGTCACAGCGCAGAAAAGGGTTGGTCGCCAGTTCCAGTCCGACAGAGGTCGGTACGGTCGGTATATCCTTTTCCCGCTTGCGTTGCTCGCGTTGGAAACGGGCGGACAGGACCTCGTTTTCCGGTGACAGGGCCAGGGCAAACTTCAGATTTGCCAGGGTGTATTCATGTGCGCAGAAAACCTGGGTTTCAGGTGACAGTCGGGCAAGTTTTTGAAGTGACTGGTACATCATCGGATACGTTCCTTCGAACACCCGGCCGCAGCCACCGGCAAACAGGGTGTCACCACAAAAGAGCACAGGGCCGTTTGCCGATACGTTCCCGGCTGCATGGTAGGCAATATGATCCAGCGTGTGTCCGGGTATTGCCAGGATTTCAAAGTTCGTTCCAAACATTTCCACCGTATCACCTTCCCGCAGACTATGGCTGACAGCCGGAATGCGTTCGGATGCCGGACCATAAACAGGGACATGATACCGTTGCGTCAGGGCTTCTATACCACCAGTATGATCGGCATGGTGGTGGGTGATAAAAATGGCTGCCAATTGCAGGTTGTTGGCATCCAGGTAGCGCAGCACGGGATCCGCATCGCCTGGATCAACGATACAGGCCTGATTTGAGCCCTGGGCATGGAACAGCCAGAGATAGTTGTCATTGAAGGCTTTGATCGGGATGACTTCCAGCATATTGCTCTCGTTAATTTTCACACGTGAATTTTTCAGCCGAAGCTGGACGCTACCAGCGCTTTATATCATTTTGTTCCCTGTCAGTGAAACCGGGCTTTCATCTCCTGCCTATGCACTGTTGTTTGGGTTATCATGCGGCCCTGAGAAAAGAAGCGGAACCGGGTATCCAATGACACAGGCACCAATTGCTGAACCGGCGTTTCCCGGGCTTTTTGAAGCCATGGGCGCCTGGTTCGAATCTCCGCTGGGCAGGGAACTGTTGAAAACGGAGTCAAGCTTGCTGGAGTCGCTGCTGCTCAGGCGCTTTGGTTATCACCTGCTTCAGGTGGGCTGCAGCAATATCGCCATGTACGGCAGCAGCCCGATCGGGCACAAGTTCTCTCTCGTTCCCGACCCTCACAACGCCTTGCATATGGCTGTTGCCAAGGTTGAGGCACTGCCCCTGGCCAGTGAGTCGATCGATCTGGTGCTGCTGCACCATGCCCTGGATTTTTCCGGTAATCAACACCAGTTGTTGCGCGAGGCATCCCGGATTCTCATTGCCGGTGGTCATATTCTGATCGTCGGTTTCAATCCTCTCAGCAGTTGGGGTATTCGCAACAAAATCCCCTGGCAGGAAAGAATACCCTGGAACGCCAGACTCTTGAGTACTCTTCGAATCAGCGACTGGCTCAAGTTGCTGGATTTCCAGGTGGAACGCATCGATTATGGTGCCTATTTCCTACCCTGGAACAATTCCAGAGCGGTGCGTTATTCGGCACTGATAAACACGCCTGCTGCCCGCTTGAACTGGCCTACGGGGGGTATTTATGTGATTTCTGCAAAAAAACAGCGTGCCCCTTTGACGCCCATTCGCAATGAGTGGAAGACATTTCCTGTTGCTGTGGGTCTGCCGGTTACAGACAATGTCGCAGGCGTGTCAAATATCCATAGTCAATCCCAACAGCAAGAGTGAGTATGAGTTCCAGGTCGAAAAAGGAGGATGGTGTTCCTGTCAAAATTTTTACTGATGGTGCCTGCCGTGGCAATCCGGGGCCTGGTGGCTGGGGGGCACTTCTACAATATGCCGACAAAGAAAAGCGCCTGTATGGCGGCGAAAGCAATACCACCAATAACAGGATGGAGCTCACCGCAGTCATCAAGGCGCTGGCCTGCCTGAAGCGCCCCTGCAAGGTAAGCGTCACTACAGACTCGAAATACGTACTGCAAGGCATGACCGAGTGGCTGGCAAACTGGAAGCGCAAAGGCTGGAAAACAGCCAGCCGGAAACCGGTCATGAATGCGGATCTGTGGCAGGAACTTGAGCAGCAGGCTTCCCCTCACGAAATCGACTGGCACTGGGTCAAAGGTCACAGTGGCCACGCTGAAAATGAAGTGGCTGACCAATTGGCCAATCGCGGCATAGATGAACTCTGAATGGTAAAGACACGGCTTGTTCAGGCTTTCCTGGCTTTACATCCATGCCGAATCTGCTTTAATTCAGTGCTGTGAGCAGGCTAAAAAAACCTTCAGGAAAACGGAACAGACATGCGACAGGTAGTACTGGATACTGAAACGACGGGGCTGATCCACGAACAGGGCCACCGGATTGTGGAAATTGGCTGTGTCGAGCTGATCAATCGACGATTGACCGGCAAGCATCTGCATGTTTATCTGAACCCGGAGCGGGAAGTGGAAGCCGCGGCTCTGGAAGTGCATGGCCTCAGCAACGAATTTCTTGCTGACAAACCGCTGTTTTCTGCCATTGCCAGAGACTTTGTAAACTTTATCAGCGGCGCGGAATTGCTTATCCACAACGCGCCCTTCGACCTGGGCTTTCTCGACCATGAGCTGAGTGCACTGGCACAGGGTTTCAAGCCGATCACCGAGTATTGCACAGTACTCGATACCCTGGTAATGGCGCGCAAAAAACATCCCGGACAGAAGAACAACCTGGATGCTCTGTGCAAGCGCTATGGTGTGGACAATACTCAACGCGAGCTCCATGGCGCCTTGCTTGATGCAGAGATTCTGGCAGACGTTTATCTGATGATGACGGGGGGACAGTCCAGTCTTTCCCTGGGCTATGGCAATGCGGAAAACAGCAGTACCGGTGCAGCGCTGCGCCGCGTTTCCGAAGATCGTCCTCCCTTGAGGGTCATACGGGCCAATGACGACGAACTACAGGCTCATGCTGGCTGTCTGCAGGAAATAGACAGGGTCAGCGACAGTGGCTGTCTGTGGCTTAAACCCTGATCGGATACCGGTTTTTTATTTATATTATGGAGTAAGGTGTGACAGATTTTTTTTCAGCGTATGGCTTGTTTCTGGCGAAAACCGTGACCTTGGTAGCTGCCTTGTTGTTTGTCATGGCAGCGGCGGCAGCCAACAGGCAGAAGGGGAAAAAAGCCGAGAAAGGCACACTGCTCATTACGCATCTGAACAAGGAAATCGATGCATTGCGCGATGAGATCAGACAGGCGGTGCAGGATAAGGACGTTTTTAAACGTGAAGTCAAGGCAGAAAAAAAACAACAGAAAATGGAACACAGAGCCCGAAAAAAGTCCATGACAGGCGATGCTCCTGCGGACACAGATAAAAAACGTGTTTATGTCATTGACTTTGAAGGGGATACCAAGGCTTCTGAAGTAGACAGTATGCGCAAGGTCATCACCGCTGTTTTGGCCGTTGCCCGCCCTGGTCTGGACGAAGTACTGCTGCGTCTGGAAAGCACTGGCGGCATGGTTCACTCCTATGGTCTGGCCGCATCCCAACTGGAGCGCATTCGCCATCACCAGATTCGACTGACGATCTGTGTTGATAAGGTGGCTGCCAGTGGCGGTTACATGATGGCCTGCCTGGGTGACAGGATTTTTGCCGCTCCCTTTGCCATTCTGGGTTCGGTCGGGGTTCTGATGCAGTTGCCCAATTTTCATCGCCTGCTCAAGGATAACAAAGTCGATTTTGAGATGATCACCGCAGGTGAATATAAGCGTACATTGACCATTTTTGGCGAAAATACGGAAAAAGGCCGTGAAAAAATGGAGGAAGATATTCAGGATGTACATATCCTCTTCAAGGACTTCATCCGCAGTCAGAGACCGGCACTGGATGTTGATAAAATCGCCACCGGTGAAACCTGGTTTGGCACCAGAGCACTGGCCTTGAACCTGGTGGATGAACTGAAAACGAGCGATGAATGTATTCTGACAGCCTGTGCCGATGCCGATGTCTTTGGCGTCGTTTATCAGCAGAAAAAGAATCTCAGTGAGCGGCTGAACGCAGTGCTTGAACATTCCATTGTGGGCGCCCTGTCAAACTGGGTTCAGAAAGTGAGCAAAACCCGGTATTTTTCCTGAAAACATCGGCATAAACCCTCTGCCATCATTCCTGTGAAGACGGGGACCAGGCATTGATTTCACGGCTCGGCCTTCGCCGAGGTGACGGGTTGTTCAGATCCAGAAGTGGTGGGTTGTTCAAAACTTCCCTGTAAATCAACGCCTGCGGAACAAAGGTGCCGGCTCTGCGATGGTGCTTTGATAGCTGGTGGCAAAATCGCTGAAGGCAGCAAGAGCGTCGGCTTCCTTTACCCCATCCTGCACGTCGAAGGCATCAAAGCCACAGCGTTTCATATAGAACAATTGATCGCGCAGGACATCACCAATGGCTCTCAGTTCTCCCTGATAGTGATAGTGGTGACGCAGTATGAATGCGGAAGAATAGCTGCGACCGTCAGCAAAGGCAGGAAAATTGAGCGCGATCAGGGGCAGCTCCGACAGATGTTCAGCAAGTAATTCCGGTGATTGTCCGGCATCGAGCCAGACCCCGATGGTCTTTCCAGACGCGATGAAGGCCTCTCTGTTTTCCAGCCATAACGAAGCCGGTACAAGCAGGTTGGCGCTCTGACGATCGAGGCTGCCGGCCAGGGTTTCATCCCTGCCGATCAGCTCCCAGGGATTGGCAATGACGGCGCCATCTTTAATCAGCTTTGGCATAGACGTATTCCTTGAAAGGCTCCATTCCGATACGATGGTAGGTCTGAATGAACTCCTCACCTTCCTGCCGTTGCTGTTGATAGACCGTCAGAATCTTGTCAATCACCGCCGGGATGTCTTCCTGGGCAAAGGAGGGACCCATTATTTTCCCGAGGGCGGTCTCACGGTCTGCCGAGCCACCCAGGGAAATCTGATAGAACTCTTCGCCTTTCTTGTCGACACCCAGAATACCGATATTGCCCACGTGGTGATGGCCACAGGCGTTCATACAGCCCGAGATATTGAGTGAAATATTGCCAATATCCTTCAATGTTTCAAAATCATTGAAGCGACGTTGAATCGACTCGGCAATGGGAATGGACTTGGCATTGGCCAGAGAACAGAAATCGCCCCCCGGACAGCAGATGATGTCATTCAGCAAACCCAGGTAAGGCGTCGCCAGGCTATGGGATTTCAGGGCCCGGTAGAGGGCGGGCAGGTCTGTGAGGCGAACATCGGTCAGCACCAGGTTTTGCTCATGACTGACACGCAACTCACCAAAGCTGTAGCGCTCGGCCAGGTCGGCGATAAACTCCATCTGCTGGTCGGTGACATCCCCGGGGGCAATGCCGGTTTCTTTCAGGCACAGCGTGACTATTCGGTAACCGGGTTGTTTATGTGCCTGTACGTTGCGTTCCACCCAATGATTGAAGAGGAGATCCGTGGTCATGCAGGCATCGAAGCTGGCGTCCTGATCTGGCAGATTCTCATAGTCAGGTGGCGTGAAGTAACGCTTGCAGCGCTGAACTTCGGCTTCGTTCAGGGTTGCCGGGCCATTTTCCAGATAGCTCCATTCCTTCTCCACCTTGTCCCGGAAAACATCCACACCCAGCTCTTTTACCAGAATCTTGATTCTGGCCTTGTATTTGTTGTCACGACGGCCTTCCCGATTGTAGATGCGCAGGATGGCATCGAGATAGCTCAGCAAGTGCTGCCAGGGCAGAAATTCACGAATGACCTGGCCGATGACAGGGGTGCGGCCGAGACCGCCACCGACCAACACCTGAAAGCCCAGGTTGCCACTGCTGTCGTTTAGCAGATAAAGACCAATGTCATGGACCTGAGTGGCGGCCTGATCGGTTTGGGTGCCGCACACGGCAATTTTGAACTTGCGTGGAAGAAAGGCAAATTCGGGATGGAAAGTGGACCACTGCCGGATAATCTCGCACCAGGGGCGGCTGTCTTCAATCTCATCGGCGGCGACCCCGGCAAATTGATCGGTCGTGGTGTTGCGAATGCAGTTCCCGCTGGTTTGAATGGAGTGCATGCTGACTTCGGACAGTTCGGCCAGAATGTCGGGCACCTGCTCCAGTTTGGGCCAGTGATACTGGATATTTTGACGAGTCGAAAAATGAGCATAGCCCTTGTCGTAATCACGGCTGATGGACGCAAGCTTGCGGAGCTGAGTGCTGGAGAGACAACCATAGGGGATGGCGACCCGCAGCATGGGAGCCAGACGCTGGATATAGAGGCCATTTTGCAGGCGCAAGGGTCTGAACTGATCTTCGCTCAAATCACCGCCAAGAAAGCGCCGGGTCTGATCACGGTATTGGGCCACACGGTCCTCCAACATCCGGTGATCATATTGATCATATACATACATGCTAGCTAACTCACTGATTCCGGGCTTTGTGGGTCAAACCCGCGAGAAAATTTCAGGGGCTGAATGATACTATTTTAGTGGCGGGGTGACGAGATATTTAGGCTTTCCTTGCTTATTCTTCAGAAGGTATTAAAATTCCTGTTTGTTTCAACATTCATCCAACAGGATTCTCCATGAGCGACAACACTGCAAACAATAGCTCTGCCAATGAGGCAGACAGCCGAGCCGATGCGCTGGCTGCGCTGGCGCTGGTGCTGATCACTGTGTCAGCCATTGTTTTCTTCGTCAGCCATCAGTAAGCATCAGGCCAGCACCAGCTTCACCACCAGAATCAGGCCCAGTACAAACATGGCCGTAAATATGAATGCGGCAATGGCAAAGGCAAGGAATTTGCCTTTGGCGAAGTCACGCTCCAGATTCTTCTTGTTCTGTACGCCGAAACTGGCTTGAATGACACTGAGGATGACACGCCAGAAAGGAATGCTCTCGTTATGTTCCTCTTTGCTTCCGGAATTATCCTGATTCACAATGTGGCCCTTATCTGATTGGCTAGCTGCTGACACAAAGTGCAGCACAGGTGTATATTGTACACCCGGGGCGATCATCCCGTAATGTCCGCTTTGCGGCAGGGACAGCAGCGCAGGATGTTTGTAGGCAAGCTGAACCCCATCTGAAGGTCTGAATACACAGTTACAGGTCAACCCTATGATAGAAATTACAGAATCCGGTCAGAGTTATCTGCAGGAATTATTGCAAAAACAGAATTGCGAAGGTATTGCCATCCGGGTTTTTGTTCTCGATGGCGGCACTCCCAAGGCTGAGACCTGCATTGCATTCTGTCGGCCCGGCGAACAGGAAGCAGACGATGAGGCTGTCGAATACAAAGGGTTCACAGCATTCATCGAACACAAGAGCAAGGCCTATCTTGAAGAGGCCGTGGTCGATTTCGCCAGAGACAGCATGGGCGGACAGCTCACCATCAGGGCTCCCAATTCCCGCATGCCCAGAATCAATGATGACAGCCCCCTGGCCGATCGCGTCAACTACATTCTTTACAATGAGATCAATCCCGGGTTGGCCGCACACGGCGGGCATGTCACATTGGAAGAGCTGACCGAGGACAATATCGTGGTCCTGAAATTCGGTGGCGGTTGCCAGGGTTGTGGCATGGTGGATGCCACGCTCAAGGATGGGGTCGAAAAAACCTTGATGGGGCAGCTGCCACAGATCCGGCAGGTGCGTGATATTACCGATCACAGTATCCAGGAAAATGCCTACTACAAGTAGGATGCCATGATGGTGGCTTCCAGTCTCGGCATCATTGGTGGCAGTGGCTTGTACAGTGTCACTGCGCGACCCGATATACGGATCGAAAAGCTGCCTACACCTTACTCTTCCGATCCGGTTCAACTCCATCTGGAGCAGGCGGATGGACGGGACTTTTGGTTTATCCCCAGGCATGGCAAGAATCATTCCATCCCTCCCCATCGAATCAATTACCGGGCCAATATGTGGGCACTGAAAGAAGTCGGTGTCAGCAGACTTGTCGCCGTCAATGCTGTCGGTGCCATACAGGAGGGCTTGCTTGCCGGGGCCATCGTGCTTCCGGATCAGCTCATCGATTATACCTGGGGTCGTGAGCACAGCTATTTTGACGGGCTGGATTCCTTGCAGAATCATGTCGACTTCACGTTTCCCTATGACACTGACCTGGCCAGAATCATCAGTCAGAGCTGTCATGCGTTGAAGATTCCGGTTCATCAGACCGGTGTGTACGGCTGCACCCAGGGGCCGCGCCTGGAAACAGCGGCAGAAGTGCGGAAACTGAAGAATGACGGCTGTGATATCGTCGGCATGACCGGAATGCCGGAAGCCGCTCTGGCGCGCGAGTTGGACCTGCGCTACAGCTGCCTGGCCCTGGTGGTCAATCGTGCGGCGGGACTTGATGCAAACCCGATCACGATGGCGCAGATACAGGCTGCCCTGGATCAGGGCCTCGATGATGTCCGCCGTATCATCTTTGCCAGTCTGCCCCTGCTGTTGGACCCGGCTACCTGAGTAGAACCGAGGCTTACTGTACTTCAGGGTTGAACAGGGCGGGTAACTGATAGGGCCGGATTTCCACGAGCAGGCCAAAATCCGGATGGTCCAGGTAGTGCAGGGTGCCGCGGGTCATGGCCCGGCTCTGCTCCAGAAAAGCCAGATCGCTGACCGTAAAAATCTCCGGCTGCAGAACACTGGTGGTTTCTGCCGCAAAGGGCTGAGAGGGCAGGTCCCAGAGCGCCGGGCTGCGTTTGGCAGGGGTGAACGTACTCAGCCAGAGGCGGGCCTCGAGATCCACCCGATTGACATTGAAACTGAACATGAGGCTGCCTTCCAGTTCATTGTGTGCGCCATAGCGCTCGCCTCCCCGAATGAATACAGCGCTCGTCTGGCTGCGGTCCAACATGGGTTGTCGCCATGTTGCGTGATATAACAAACGATGTTCAACGGCGTTATCGAGACGGCGGTTATACGTGGCAAATTTGTGAAACTGGGGGCCCAGTGCGATAAAAGCGTCGCGGCTGAAATCCGGGAGACGAAAATTGTTCGCGGCGGATGAAAATTCTGGGCCTATCGGCAATGAGGGCGCTGGGATCGAATCTGTGACATCCGGGTTTTCAAAGTCGATCATAAAGGCCGCAGTGGCCGGATGCAGTGCCCTGAGGCGGGCAGGATAACGCAACTTGACATTCTCCGCTACAGTCGTTTCCGTATTGGGCCCATCCTCACCGGCATTGGAAAAAATGCTGACTTCCACTTCATACCAACGATTCCCGTCATAACTGAAATCCTGTGCCAGGGCTGCACCGGTAAACAATGTCAGTAGCAAGGTTGTGATATGCCTAGGCATGAACAGCAGGTTCCCTCTCTGGTGACAGATTCCTGAGAATGGTATCAATAAACTCGATGCGTTCCATAGCCTGCTCGTGTTCCTGTCTGAATTTAAGTTCTGTAGCGCCTTTCAGACTGTAAATATGTGGTTGCATCTGTATCAGCTTGACCACGGCCAGGGGGTCGACACGGGTTCCGCTTCTGAATTCAAAACGACCACCGCGGGCATTGGCTTCGATTTTGGCGATGCCCAGTGTCTCCGCATCAAGTTTGAGCCGGGTGACTTCAAACAGCAGTTGGGTGGGTTCCGGCAACAGGCCAAAGCGGTCTATCATTTCTATCTTGAGTTCTCTCAACTCATCGGCGCTGGCAGCATTGGCGATGCGCTTGTAGAGCAGAAGCCGGGCATTGATATCGGGTAGATAGGTCTCCGGGATCAGGGCCGGGATACGCAGGTTGACCTCGGTATGGTCGTGCATGGGTTTGTCGATATCCAGCACTTTGCCGGCCTTCATCAGTTTCACCGCCTGCTCGAGCATTTCACTGTAAAGGGTAAAACCAATGGTCTGGATATGACCACTCTGTTCATCGCCCAGGAGTTCGCCGGCGCCCCGGATCTCCAGATCGTGGCTGGCCAGGGTAAAGCCGGCACCCAGGGTGTCGGCAGTGCTGATGGCCTCGATGCGTTTTTTGGCATCCGTGCTCATGCTTTTGGCATGGGGGATCAGCAAATAGGCATAAGCCTGGTGATGAGAGCGTCCAACCCGTCCCCTCAATTGATGCAGTTGGGCCAGACCAAACTTGTCTGCACGTTCAATAATTATGGTGTTGGCGCTCGGGATATCAATGCCTGTTTCTATGATGGTGGAACACACCAGCACGTTGTAGCGCTTGTGATAAAAGTCCGACATCACTCGTTCCAGTTCGCTTTCGCGCAACTGGCCGTGCCCGACACAAACCCTGGCTTCGGGTATCAGGGTGCGGATTTCATCGGCGGCCTTGGCGATGGTCTTTACTTCATTGTGCAGATAAAAAACCTGGCCGCCACGCAGCAGTTCGCGGAGGATGGCCTCCTTGATCAGTGCGGGCTGTGATTCCCTGACAAAGGTTTTTACCGAGAGCCGACGGGCCGGTGGTGTGGTAATCAGGGACAGATCCCGCATGCCCGCCATGGCCATATTGAGTGTGCGGGGGATGGGAGTGGCCGTCAGGGTCAGGATGTCGACATTGGCGCGCAGTGCCTTGAGCTGTTCTTTCTGGCGAACACCGAAACGGTGTTCTTCATCAATGATCAGCAGTCCCAGATTTTTGTATTTGATGGAAGACTGCAAGAGCTTGTGGGTGCCAATGATGATATCAACCTGACCGCTTTCCAGTTTTTGCAGGGTTTGGGATTGTTTGGCATCGGCGACAAAACGGGACATCAAGGCGATGGCAACGGGCCAGTCGGCAAAGCGGTCACGGAAATTCTCATAATGCTGCTGGGCCAGCAGGGTGGTGGGCACCAGAATCGCCACCTGGGTATTGTTGCTGACGGCAACGAACGCGGCACGCATGGCCACTTCGGTTTTGCCAAAGCCGACATCCCCGCAGATCAGCCGATCCATGGCCTGCGGCGAACTCATGTCCGCCAGTACGGTGGCGATGGCCTGGCGCTGATCGTCGGTTTCCTCGAAGGGAAAACTGTTGGCAAAGAGTTGATAGTCGGCATCAGGCATGTTGAACTGGAAACCTTTGCGGGCTGCGCGACGGGCATGAATATCCAGCAGTTCGGCAGCCACATCGATGATCTTCTCGGCGGCCTTGCGTCTGGCTTTCTGCCATTGATCATTGCCCAGCCTGTGTAATGGTGCGGCATCCATGTCGGCACCACTGTAGCGGCTGATCAGATGCAGGGCTGATACCGGGACATAAAGTTTCGCGGCTTCAGCATATTCCAGAACCAGAAACTCCGTTTTCTGCTGATCGATCTCCAGAGTCTGCAAACCCTGATAGCGGCCAATGCCGTGGTCAATATGTACCACGGGAGCACCAATATGCAGTTCGGTGAGACTTTTGACGATGAAGTCGGTGTTGTCGGCAAACTTGCCGCGGCGTCTGCGTTGGCTGACGTGGTGAGCAAAGAGTTGGTTTTCGGCGATGATCGTCAGTGCCGGCAGATGCAATCGCAGACCGCTTGCAATGGGCGCCACGGTGATTGCCAGAGCAGCGTTGGTTTCACAGAATTCTTGCCAGCTCTTGACGACTGTTGGGTGAACCCGGATGGTTTTGAGCAGATCCAACAGGGTTTCCCTGCGCCCGGGAGAGTCGGTGCAAAACAGCACCCGGCCATCTGACTGCTCGTCCAAAAATGTCTTCAGGTTGGCCAGGGGATGTTCAAGCTTCTGATTGATATTGAGGTCTGGAAATGGCTGGGTGGCCAGACTGAAGTGCCCGCTTTTGGGTGGCAATGGCGTTTCTTGCAGATTGACCAGGGGGTGTCGATTGATGTTTGAGAAAACTTCATCGACAGCCATAAACAATTTTTCCGGACTCAACAGGGGCCGGTGTGAATCAACCCGGTGATTTTCATAACGCTCGCGGATTTCCTGCCAGAATTGTTCAGCACTGCCGCTTAGATCCCCGCTGCTGCACAGCAGCACCCTGGGCGGCAGGTAGTCAAACAGGGTGTGCAGCTTCTCGAAAAACAGGGGCAGGTAATATTCAATACCTGCCGACGCAAGCCCCTCGCTGACATCCTGGTAAAGAGGGCATTTGCGTACATCCACATCAAAAACTTCCCGAAAGTTTTTGCGGAAGGAGGTAATGGCACTGTCGTCCAGCGGATATTCCTTGCCGGGCAGCAGACGGATTTCCCGAAATTTTTCCAGTGAGCGCTGGGTTTCGGGATCAAAACTGCGCAGACTCTCGATTTCTTCATCAAACAGTTCGATACGATAGGGTTGTTGCTGGCCCATCGGAAAGATATCCAGGATGGAACCCCTGACCGAGAATTCACCGTGCTCATAGACGGAATCGACACACAGATAACCCGCCATGCCCAGACGTTGACGCATGGCGTTGAGATCGCAGTGTTGGCCCACTTCCAGCAGCAGGCTGTTACCCAGCACATAATGGGTCGGGGCCAGCCGGTGCATGAGCGTACCAATCGGCACGATCAGCACACCCTGATGGATTTCCGGCAACTGATAGAGGGTATTCAGACGCTGGGAAATAATATCCTGGTGGGGAGAAAAATTGTCGTAGGGAAGTATTTCCCAGTCCGGGAACAGATGGATGCTGAAGGCATCGGCTGCCTGTCCCCGAAAAAACTCGAGTTCATCATGCAGTTGGTCTGCCTGCCGGGTGGTGGCCGTGACCACCAGAGTAAGCCCCTGAAACTGACGGGCACAGTTGGCGATCGCGAGACTCAGAGCAGAGCCGGCAAGCCCCCCCCATTGCAGCCGCTTGCCCGGTTCCGGAACAGGTGGGGTGAAGATATCAAGCGTGGTCATTGTTGTGCAGAAAAACCGTAAATCAAAGGGTTGCCATGATGGCACATTTTGAAATTTTTACCAGTGAACGATTGGCCCTTATTCAAAGCTTGCTATGGACTTGACCGGGGCTTCTCTGGATAATACGCCCCAGACAGCAAAACACCTTTCCAAGCACCTGATTTTATTCATGAACATAGGAAGAGACAGTGGCGAGACCAAGCTTAGATGATTACTTTGGAGACTGGAAACGGCGGGAAGCCCTGGCCCAGGAAATGATTCCGATGATCGGAAAACTGGAAAGTGAAAAGAGCGTGGGAATCTTTCTTTACGGTCGTACGCTGAGCAATCGCTCTGTGGCCAGCATCATGAAATCCCATCGCCGGGTTCGTCAGGTGGGCAGGAATGAACTCTCCGAATTTGAAAGCCATCCCGTTCTGCAGGCCATGGCCAAACTGAATCTCAGTCCCTGCAAAGTCGATCTTGGCAAGCTTACCGTGGGTTTTATGGAGCAAAGCGGTAGCGATGGTGAAATACTGGATGTGGATGATTATGTCGCCAGGGAACTGGCTCCTCTGGTCGGCGTGGATTACCAGCCCATTCCACGCCCGACCGACATCGTGCTGTACGGCTTTGGCCGCATTGGTCGCCTGATCACCCGGCTTCTGCTGGAACAGACGGGTGCCGGCAAGGTCATGCGCCTGCGGGCCATCGTGATTCGCAAGAATGGCGAAGGTGATATTGAAAAACGGGTCAATTTGCTGCGTCACGATTCGGTGCATGGTTCCTTTGAAGGCACCGTGCGTGTGGATGAAGAAAACAGCCGAATCATAGCCAATGGCAATGTCATTCATATGATTCATGCCGAAAGGCCGGACAACATCGACTACACGCAGTACGGTATAACAGATGCCCTGATCATCGATAATACCGGACGCTGGCGCGACCAGGAGGGCCTGTCCCAACACTTGCAGTCAAAGGGTGTCAGCAAGGTGCTGTTGACGGCGCCGGGCAAGGGCGATCTGAAAAATATCGTCTATGGCATCAACCATGACAGCATTCGGCAGGATGACCGGATTATTACGGCTGCGTCCTGCACCACCAACGCCATCGCCCCGGTGCTCAGGCTGTTGCATGATAAATATGGTGTCGCTCATGGTCATGTGGAGACCGTACATGCCTATACCAACGATCAGAATCTGATCGACAACTTCCACAAGGCGGATCGTCGCGGCCGCAGTGCGGCTCTGAACATGGTGCTGACGGAGACCGGAGCCGCCAAGGCCGTCGCCAAGGCCGTGCCGGAACTGGCCGGAAGACTGACCGGCAATGCGGTTCGGGTTCCGGTGGCCAATGTATCCATGGCCATTCTGAATCTGAGTCTGGACAAAGAAACCACGGCAGCCGAACTCAATGACTATTTCCGCAATATCGCGTTGTATTCGCCCTTGCAGAATCAGATCGGTTACACGGAATCGCCTGATGCCGTATCCAGTGATTTCATCGGCTCTCGCGAAGCATCCATTCTGGACGCCACTGCCACCAAGGCGGATGGCCGTCATTGCGTGCTCTATCTATGGTACGACAATGAATTTGGCTACAGCAGTCAGGTGGTGCGGATGCTGAATAAAATGGCGGGTGTCAAATTCCTCTCCTATCCGGAAAATGAGGGTATGGACAATTAGCCGTATGCCTAAATTGCGAAGCTCGGCAGCGTGGGGATGGGGGCTGAGCGCTTTGCTGCTGGTTGTGCTGGTGGTTTTTGCAAGGCAGTCTGGCAACGAAAAGTCCTCAAGGACACTCAGCGTTTCCGGCCTGACCATGGGCACCTCCTGGCAGGTCCTGGTGCCTGAGGATCCCCGCTTGCCGGAGCCGACTGCACTGGCAGTACGGATACAGGCCCTGCTGGATCGCCTGGACAGGGAGCTGATGTCCACCTATGCCAAAGACTCTCAGTTATCGCAGTTCAATCGCAACCCGCCCAATCAGGCTTTCCCGGTAGCTGCCGAATTGCTGGATGTGATTGCTGTCGCCCAGGAAGTTCAGCGTCTGAGTGCTGGCGCTTTCGATATCACGGTAGGACCACTGGTGGACCTGTGGGGCTTTGGTCCCGTGCCGACATCGCAACTCTCAAGAATTCCAGCCCCGGCAGAACTGGAAAGGGCGCGGGCGATGCTCGGCAGTGACAAACTGCTGCTTTCCCGTGAGAGCTCAAGCCTGCTCAAGCAACAAGCGCTGCGCGTCGACCTGTCCGGCATTGCCAAGGGTTATGCGGTGGACCAGGTGGCAGAGTACCTGGATGCACTGGCCCTGCCTGCCTATCTGGTGGAAATCGGCGGGGAATTGAAAATGAAAGGGAAGAAACCGGGTCAGGGAGAGTGGATAACCGCCATTGAAATGCCTGAGCACGGCATGCGCCAGGTTTTCACTACCTTTCGCAGCAAAGGACAGACTCTCGCGGTAGCCGGGTCGGGGGACTATCGTAATTTTTTTGAGCAGGATGGTCGGCGGTATTCACATGAAATCGATCCCCGCAGCGGACTGCCCATCAGTCATGATCTGGCCGCGGTCACGGTTGTCGACAACTCTGCCACCCGCGCCGATGCCTTTGCTACCGCCTTGATGGTTCTGGGGCCCGAGGCCGGTTTTGAACTGGCCAATGGCCTCGGTCTGGCCGCCTATTTTATAATGCGACACGGCAAGATTTTGGAGAGCCGGTATACGGATGGCTTTGCCGCTTATCTGTAGCTCGGCCCTGGCCCACAGTCACATCTGAAGGATTATGCATGGCAGAAAGAAGTTTTGATATCATCGTTATCGGCAGTGGTCCGGCGGGAGAGTCCGCCGCCATGAACGCAGTAAAAGCCGGCAAAAAAGTTGCGATGATTTGTGACAAGGCCGGACTGGGGGGAAACTGCACCTACCTTGGGACGATACCGTCCAAGGCCCTGCGCCATGCCGTCAAGCAATTCATGCAATTCAACACCAACCCCATGTTCCGGGATTTCGGCGATATCCGCCAATTAAGCTTCCGGCAGGCCCTGAAACATGCCTCCCGAGTGGTGGAAGAACAAGTCACTCTGCGGACCAATTTTTATGATCGCAATCAGGTGCCGGTGTTTCATGGGGTTGCCGAGTTTATCGACAGACACACTATTCTGGTTGTGGAGGGGAAAACCCGTACCCGCTTGCGCGCGGACAATTTCATCATTGCCACCGGTTCCCGACCCTATCGCCCCGATACGCTGGACTTTACGCATAAGCGGGTATTCGACAGCGATACGATTCTGCAGCTGGACATCATGCCACGCAAGGTGACCATCATTGGTGCGGGAGTGATCGGCTGTGAATATGCCTCCATTTTTGGCGGGCTGGGGATCAAGGTGGAATTACTCAACCCGGCTGATACCTTGCTGTCCTTTCTGGATATCGAGATTTCCGATGCCCTGGTCTATCACTTGCGCAATATGAGTGTGCGCAGCCGGCATAAGGAAGAATTCGCAGGTCTGGAATACTTCGACGATCATGTCGTCACCTATCTGGAATCAGGCAAGAAAATCAAAAGCGACATCGTTTTCTGGGCCAATGGCCGTACCGGCAATACCGACCGGCTGCGACTTGAAAACATTGGCTTGACGGCCAACAGCCGGGGACAACTGGAGGTCAACCGCCACTATCAGACTGCCGTGGACAATATTTATGCTGCCGGTGATGTCATTGGCTGGCCCTCTCTGGCCAGTGCCGCCTATGACCAGGGACGGGCTGCGTCCAATGTCATTGTCGATCCCGATGAATATCATTTTATCGAGGATATTCCTTCCGGGATCTATACCATTCCGGAAATCAGCACCCTGGGCCTGAATGAACAGGAGCTCACTGCACGAAAAATTCCCTATGAAGTCGGCAAGGCCTTTTTCCGCAGTATTGCCCGTGCCCAGATTACCGGCGAAGAAGTCGGTATGCTGAAGCTGATCTTTCACTTCGAGACCCTGGAAATTCTCGGCATTCATTGCTTTGGTGACCAGGCTTCGGAGATCGTCCATATCGGCCAGGCCATCATGAGTCAAAAGGGAGGCGGCAATACAATCAAGTATTTTCTCAATACCACCTTCAACTATCCCACCATGGCGGAGGCCTATAGAGTTGCCGCCCTCGATGGAATCAACCGGGTTTTCTGAGTATGGTGGGCGCGTGGGAGTCGTTATCGGCAAAGCCGTGGGAAGCTCTGCCCAAGGCTGGATTGAACGAAAAAAAACTTGCCCGAAAATACTTAAAAGTGTAAATTGGCACCCCGTCTAAAGCAGTGGATTCAACCAATTCGAGGCTGTCCTGAAAGCCGACTTATCCAGTTGATCATTTGTTGCAAGAGCAAACATAAAGCCCTTGTTGCAAGAGCTTTTTTGTGTAAGAAACAGCCATTTGTGATACAGCTCTTGAGCCCGGTTGCCGCTGCCCAGGCCGGCGGCAGAAAGAGTCAATCAAAAGGAAAACAAGCGTGAATATTGATCTGTGGCCTTTGCTGGTCTACACCGCTCTGGTGCTGCTTATCGTTGGCATCATGCTGGGACTGTCCTATTTCCTCGGACAGCGGCGCAGGGATCGGGCTACCAATGAGCCCTTCGAATCCGGTGTGGTGTCAGTGGGCGATGCCCACTTCAGGATATCGGTTCATTTCTATCTGGTCGCCATTCTTTTCATCATCTTCGACCTTGAAGCCGTGTTTCTCTTTGCCTGGGCTGTTTCCATCCGCGAAGCAGGATGGCTGGGTTTTGTCGAAGCCTTTATTTTTATCGCCATCCTGGTGGCCGGGCTGGTCTATTTGTGGAAATCCGGAGCCATCGACTGGCGTACTGAACGGCAGCGCAGCAAGCGGTCTCTGGTGACCACGGAAGGCGGCGTTGTCAACCGCAGGATAATTGATCAGGCGGCCGACGCCCAGGCGTTCAATGCCAAGACAGGAGCAGTATAACGATGAGTTGGGAACTGCAAAAACCTGAAGATGCTGTTTCTTCACAGCCTGGCGGCAATCAGTTCGATGAATACATCCGGCGCAATGTCATGATGACCACGCTTGAAGACATGATCTCCTGGGGTCGTAAAAATTCCTTGTGGCCTTTCAATTTCGGGCTCTCCTGCTGCTATGTCGAGATGGCAACCGCCTTCACCAGCCGCCACGACCTGGCTCGCTTTGGTTCCGAAGTCATTCGGGGTACCCCCCGGCAGGCGGACATGATCGTGATTGCAGGAACCGTCTTCCGCAAAATGGCACCCGTGGTGCAGCGGCTTTATGAGCAGTTGATGGAACCGCGCTGGGTGATCTGCATGGGTTCCTGCGCCAACTCCGGGGGCATGTACGATATCTATTCGGTGGTGCAGGGCGTCGACAAGTTTTTGCCGGTGGATGTCTATGTTTCCGGTTGTCCTCCGCGTCCGGAAGCTCTTCTGCAGGGTCTGGTCCTGTTGCAGGAAGCCATCGGCAAGCAGCGTCGGCCCTTGAGCTGGGTCATCAACGATCAGGGCATTCACCAGAAAGAACCCAATGTCGTACAGCGCGATGCCCGTCTGGAACAGCGTATTCACGCCACGGAATTACGCAGCCCCGACGAAACCTGAGAATGGATTTGGCAAATAACAGTGACTTTATTGTGGTGCAGCCTGGAGCGATAAGACAGCCGTGAGTGATACAGCAGCCCTGAGCCAGACAGATGAGTTTCCCAAGGTCATCTCCTCCCTTTATCAGAAATTCGGAGAGTCCAGTTTCGTGCGTCAGCACACAGCTGAAGGCATGCCGACACTGTGGGTCTCGCGTGACAGAATCCTCGAGGTGCTGTCCTACCTGAAAAACCAGCATATGCCGCGTTACGAACAATTGTTCGACATCACGGCCATCGATGAGCGGGTCCGGGTTTACCGGCAGGGCCAGCCGGTCAGCGACTTTACCGTGGTGTACCAGCTTATTTCCTTTTCCGGCAATTGCGATATCCGCCTCAAGGTTGCGTTGACCGAAAGCGACCTCAATATCCCCACCGCCATTCCGGTCTGGCCCAATGCCAACTGGTATGAGCGGGAAGTATGGGACATGTTCGGGATCAATTTCAGCGGCCATCCCAACCTGTTCCGGATCATGTGCCCGCCTACCTGGAAGGGGCATGCCCTGCGCAAGGATCACCCGGCCCGCGCCACCGAAATGGAACCCTATTCACTGTCCGATGATCTGCTGGACTATGAGCAGGCCGCGCTGAAGTTCAAGCCGGAAGAGTGGGGCATGCAGAAGCAGTCCGACGATTCCGAATTCATGTTTCTCAACCTGGGCCCCAACCATCCCAGTGTGCATGGCGTGTTTCGCATAGCCTTGCAGCTCGATGGTGAAATCGTGGTGGATGCAGTGCCCGATATCGGCTATCACCACCGCGGTGCCGAAAAGATGGGCGAGCGCCAGAGCTGGCATACCTATATTCCCTACACCGACCGTATCGACTATCTCGGTGGTGTCATGAACAACCTGCCCTATGTCATGGCCGTCGAGAAGATGGCCGGCATCAAGGTGCCACAGCGGGTGGAAGTGATCCGGGTGATGCTGGCGGAGTTTTTCCGGATTGCCAGCCACCTCTTGTTTTACGGCACCTTCGCCCAGGACCTGGGCCAGTTGTCGCCGGTGTTCTACATGTTCGTGGACCGGGAAAAGGTTTTCAACATCATCGAGTCCATCTGTGGTGCCCGCATGCACCCGGGCTGGTTCCGCATCGGTGGCGTGGCCCAGGACCTGCCGCACAACTGGGACAAGCTGATCCGGGAGTTCGTCAACTATTTTCCGGCCCGCATCGATGAATACGACCGCATGGTGATGGACAATACCATCATCAAGCAACGTGCCCAGGGTGTGGGATCCTACAATACCCAGGAAGCCTTTGACTGGGGGATTACCGGCGCCGGCCTGAGAGCTACCGGCTTCGAGTGGGATTACCGCAAACAACGTCCCTACAGTGGCTATGAAAATTTTGAATTTGATGTCCCGATAGCCATGAATGGTGATTGTTATGATCGCTGTGCCATCCGTATCGAAGAGATGCGACAGAGTCTGCGCATCATCAGGCAGTGCCTGGACAATATGCCGGCAGGCCCCTACAAGTCTTCGCATGCATCCACGACACCGCCGATCAAGGAAAGAAGCAAGCAGGACATCGAGTCCCTGATTGCGCACTTCCTGAGTGTGAGCTGGGGGCCGGTGATTGCGCCCAATGAGGTATCCATGGCGATAGAAGCGACCAAGGGGATCAACAGTTATTATCTGATCAGCGACGGTGGTACCGGTTCCTATCGAACCCGCATCAGAACCCCATCCTTTGCTCACTTGCAGTCAATTCCCTATATCAGCCGTGGTTTCATGATCGCCGACCTGATTGCGATCATTGCCAGTATTGACTTCGTTATGGCTGACGTGGACCGCTAGCCCAGGCCAGCCACAGGATCGAGAACAGAACACATGAGTAATCCGAATATCATTGCAAGCACAGCCCTGAAAGCGCGCCAGTTGACGGCGGCCGAGATTCATGAGATCGAACATGAAATGACCCACTACCCCTACAAGCAGGCGGTGGGCCTGGAAGCCTTGAAAATCGTGCAGAAACACCAGGGCTGGGTATCTGACGAGAGCCTGCTGGCGGTGTCGGCGTTTCTTGATATCCCGCCTTCGGAGCTGGAAGGGGTGGCCACCTTTTTCAATCTGATTTACCGGCGTCCGGTGGGCAGGAACGTGATTCTGCTGTGCGACAGTGTCGCCTGCTGGATGCTGGGCTGTGATTCGCTGAAAGACCACATCAGCAGGACTCTCGGCATCGATTACGGTGAAACCACGGCTGATGGTGAATTCACTCTGATCCCGGTGCCCTGTCTGGGCGACTGCGACAAGGCACCGGTGATGATGGTGGGCAGAGACACCCATCGCAATCTCAGCAATGACAGGATTGACCAGATTCTTCAGCAGTACCGAACCTCCAACCAGGCATAATCCAGGCGGCAGTCGAGATATGATGGACAAACCACTTACCAAGAACATTGAAGCCGGCAGGGCTCCCTTCAACCTTGCGCAGTACCAGGCTGCCGGTGGCTATGAAAGCATTCGCAAGGCACTGAGCCAGGCGCCCGGAGAAGTGGCCAAACTGGTGCAGGACGCAGGCCTGCGTGGCCGTGGCGGCGCCGGTTTCAATACCGGATTGAAGTGGAGTTTTACGCCGCCTCCGGACGGTGGTCCCCGGTACCTGGTGGTCAATGCCGACGAGATGGAGCCGGGCACCTTCAAGGACAGGCTGTTGATGGAAGGCGATCCTCATCTGCTGCTTGAAGGCATGATCGTCAGCGCCTATGCCATTCAGGCGGGTTGTGCCTATATTTTCCTGCGCGGTGAATATACCGATGCCGAAGAACTGCTGCTGGCCGCCATTGCCGAAGCCTATGCCGGTGGCCTGCTGGGCAAGAATATCCAGGGTTCCGATTTCAGTCTCGATATTTATCTGCACACCAGTGCCGGGCGCTATATCTGTGGCGAAGAGACCGCACTGCTCAATGCCCTGGAAGGCAAGCGCGCCAATCCCCGTTTCAAGCCACCCTTTCCCCAGGTCAGCGGCCTGTGGGGCAGACCCACGCTCGTCAACAATGTCGAAACCCTCTGCAACGTGCCTGCCATCGTGATGAACGGTGCGGACTGGTACAAGAGCCTGGGTATCGGCGAGGACGCCGGCACCAAGTTGTGCGGGGTCAGCGGCCGCGTGAACAAGCCCGGCTGCTGGGAAATGCCCATGGGAACCACCTTTCGCACCCTGCTGGAAGACTATGCCGGTGGTATGCAGGAAGGTTATCAGTTGAAGGCTTTTCTGCCCGGTGGTGGTTCCACGGATTTTTTGTTGCCTGAGCATCTGGACCTGCCGATGGACTATGGTCCCGTCGGCAAGGCCGGCAGCCGTCTGGGCACCGCGCTGATCATGGTGCTGGATGACAAGACCTGTCCGCTTGGCTGTATCCGCAACCTCATTCAGTTCTTTGCGCATGAATCCTGTGGCTGGTGTACACCCTGCCGTGACGGTTTGCCCTGGGTGGAGCACATTATGACCAAGCTGGAAACCGGCAAGGGCGAGAAAAAAGATATCGAGATTCTGAAAGAAATGACGGCTTACATGGGGCCAGGCAATACCTTCTGTGCACTGGCGCCGGGGGCGATGGAACCCTTGCAGAGCGGTTTGAAGTTCTTCATGCATGAATTTGAAGAACACATCGACAAGCAATGCTGCCCCTACAGGCAGCAGTCATAACTATTCGAGTACAGACGCTGCGTCAGGCTGTGTGACGAGCAAGGTTCAAGCGGAGATCTGAATGGCCAAGATCAATATCGACGGCGAAGTCTACGAAGTAGACCCGAAAAACAATCTGTTGCAGGAGTGCCTCTCCGAAGCGCTGGATCTGCCTTATTTCTGCTGGCACCCGGCCATGGGATCGGTGGGTGCCTGTCGTCAGTGCGCCGTCATCGAATATGCCAACGACGAAGACCAGAAGGGACGGGTGGTCATGTCCTGCATGACCGCGCCACGCGAAGGCGCCCGCTATTCCATCGAGAAGGCCGCTGCTTTCCGCGCCAATGTCATCGAAAGCCTGATGATCAGCCATCCGCACGACTGTCCGGTGTGCGAGGAGGGTGGCGAATGCCACTTGCAGGACATGACGGTGATGTCGGGTCACACCTATCGCCGCTATGACGGCAAGAAAGTCACTCACCGCAACCAGGACCTTGGCCCCTTCATCAACCATGAAATGAACCGCTGTATCACGTGCTACCGCTGCGTGCGTTTTTATGGAGACTATGCCGGGGGCACCGATCTGACGGCGCAGGCCTCACACCACAACACCTATTTTGGCCGTTACCAGGAAGGCACGCTGGAGAGTGAATTCAGCGGCAACCTGGCGGAAGTCTGCCCCACCGGGGTATTTACCGACAAACCCTTCAGCGAACATTACACCCGGAAATGGGATCTGCAGACGGCACCATCCCTATGTGCCGGTTGCGGCGTGGGCTGCAATATCAATCCCGGCGAGCGTTATGGCACGCTGCGGCGTGTGGTCAACCGTTTCAACGAAGAGGTGAATGGCTATTTTCTGTGTGACCGGGGACGCTTTGGTGCCGGGTATGTGAACAGTGACGAGCGCCTGCGTGACAGTATGACCCGGACTTCGGGCAGCGCAGCGCCGGTGCTGGCGCCGGCTTCTGCCGCCAGGGACAAATTGCATGCCATGGCATCCGCTGCCATTGGTATCGGCTCGCCCCGTGCCTCGATGGAAGCCAACTATGCGCTGCGCGAACGGGTTGGCGCCGATAATTTTTATGCGGGGGTGTCTGCCGCTGAATTTGCGCTGCTGAATCAGATCCTGACCATATATCAGCAGGTGCCGGCCAACATTCCCAGTATCCGTGATATCGAAAACTCCGATGTGGTATTGATCCTGGGTGAAGATGTCACCAATACCGCTGCCCGCATGGCGCTGGCCCTGCGTCAATCGGTCAAGAACATTGCAACAGAGCTGGCAGAAAAGGCGAAGTTTCCACTGTGGCACGATGCCGCGATCCGGCAACTGACCATGGATCGAAAAAGTCCGCTGTTCATTCTGAGTCCTCATGCAACCCGCCTGGATGATGTGGCGGCGGCAGTCCAGATTGGCACAGCGGCAGACAGTGCCAAACTGGGTTTTGCGATCGCCCATGCCATTGATAGCCAGGCTCCGGCTGTCAAGGGACTGTCCAAGGTCGAACAGACTCTGGTGGAAACGATTGCCAACAGCCTGAAAGGCGCCAGGCAGGCCCTGATCGTCAGTGGAACGGGCAGTATGAGCCCGGCACTGATCGACGCCGCCGCCAATATCGCCACGGCACTGGCAGGGAAAGGCGAAAATGCCGATGCCAAGGCCCATCTGTGCTATGTGGTGCCCGAGGCCAACAGTCTGGGTCTGGCCCTGCTGATGCAGGGCAGCAGCAATGATCTGAACGCCGCGTTCAGCAGCGGTGCGAAGCAGGCCATCGTGCTGGAAAATGATCTGTATCGCCGGGCAGCCACTGTCGATGTGGACAACTTTATCCAGGGCCTGGAACAGCTGGCCGTCATCGACAGCCTGAAAACCCGTACCGGCGAGCAGGCGCATCTGGTCCTTGCCGCTGCCACTTTTGCCGAGAGTGCCGGTACCTATGTCAATTATGAAGGCAGGGCCCAGCATTTTTATTCGGTGTTCAAACCCATCGACAGCATCCGCCCCAGTACCAGCTGGTTGTCGCAGGGGATGAGTCTGAATGAACTCACGGCCGCCTGCGCCGAACATGTCGCCCAGTGTGCCGGCATGGCGCACCTGACGCCCGGCCCCGATTACAATATTGCCGGTCTCAAGGCACCACGGCAAAGTCATCGCTACAGCGGTCGTACCGCCATGCGTGCCAACATCAATGTCCATGAACCCAAGCAGGAACAGGATGAAAATGGCGTCATGGTCTACTCCATGGAAGGGGTGCCCGCAACCCGTGATGCCGCCGTTTTCAATACGCCCTGGGCGCCGGGCTGGAACTCCAATCAGTCAGTGTTCAAGTTCGAAACCGAAGTCGGTGGGGCGCTGAAGCAGGCCTCCCATGGCCAGCGTCTGCTCACTGCCGGCGGCAGTGAGAAAATCTGGTTCGATGCCAACGTTCCCGGCAGTGAAGGGGATGGACTGGACGCTTTTCCGCTGTATCACCTGTTCGGCAGTGATGAGCTTTCTGCTCATACAACGGCGATCCAGGCCAGGGCCACCAGTGCCTATGTCGCGCTGAATCCGGCCGATGCTGAAAATCTGGGCTTGCAGAGCGGAGACGGGGTGCAGTTGGAACACAATGCTGCCGTTCCCTTCATCATTCGCAACAGTATCAAGGCGGGCAGTATCGGGGTCAGCGTGGGTCTGGCGGGACTCAACATCCACAACCTGCCGGCACGGCTCAGTCTCAGCAAGGCTGAAGCCTGGAAATCCCCGGCCGGCTGGAGAGCTGCCAACATCATCGTCAGCGACAAGAGGTCCGTGTAATGTTTGAATTTGTCGTGGGATCGCCTCTCAATATTGCCCTCATCCTGGGGGTGGTCATTGTTACCTCAGCGATGCTGATCTGGGTGGAGCGAAGGCTGCTCGGCGTCTGGCAGGAGCGGCTGGGACCCAATCGGGTCGGACCGTGGGGGCTGGGTCAGGTAGTGGCTGACATGCTCAAGATCTTTACCAAGGAAGACTGGATACCACCCTTCGCCGACAAGCTGAGCTTCGTGGTGGCGCCGCCCATCATCATGGTGGTGCTCTTGTTGAGTTTTGCGGCGGTGCCGATTGCCCCCGGGGTTGGCATCATCGACCTCAATATCGGTCTGTTGTGGGTGCTGGCCATGGCGTCCATGGGTACCTATTCGGTGATGTTGGGCGGGCTTGCTTCCAACAATAAATATGCACTGCTGGGCAGTCTGCGCGCCGCCGCGCAGATGGTCAGCTACGAAGTGTTCATGGGAATTTCCATTCTCGGGGTGGTGATGCTGGCGGGCAGTTTCAACCTGCGTGACATCGTCGAGGCGCAGAGTGACGGTTGGTTCATTGTGCCGCAGTTTCTTGGTTTCATGATTTTCATGATTGCCGGTCTGGCGGAGTCGCACCGGCTGCCCTTCGACCTGCCGGAAGCCGAACAGGAGATCGTCGCCGGTTTCCATACGGAATATTCCGGTATGAAATTCGGCATGTTCTTTGTCGGAGAATACATTGGCGTGTTGCTGACCTCCGGTCTGCTGGCTGTACTCTTCTTTGGTGGCTGGCAGGCGCCCTTTGGTCTGACCATTGGCAATGAGATTTTGTCGGGGGTCATCTGGTTCAGTGCCAAGGCCCTGTTCTTTGTATGCTTCTTTATTCTGCTGAGGGCTGCCATTCCAAGGCCGCGTTATGACCAGTTGATGTCCTATGGCTGGCTGGTGCTGCTGCCCTTGTCTCTGTTGAATCTGCTGATTACCGGCGCCATCGTGCTGTATCAGGCTGGGGGTTGACCCATGTTGAAGGTGTTGAATGATCAATTGAAAGTGTTCCGGACCCAGGCAGTCAGCCTGTGGCTGGTTCTGAAATATACGTTCCGCAAAAAGGATACTGTCGAGTACCCGGATGTGCAGCCCTATATGTTTCCGCGTTGGCGTGGCCGCATCATCCTGTCACGTGACCCGGACGGTGAGGAGCGCTGTGTGGCCTGCAATCTGTGCGCGGTCGCCTGCCCGGTGGATTGTATCGCCCTGCAAAAAACCGAGGACGAAAACGGGCGTTGGTATCCGGAGTTTTTCCGCATCAATTTTTCCCGCTGTATCATGTGCGGCCTGTGTGAGGAAGCCTGTCCCACCAACGCCATACAGCTGACCCCTGATTTTGAAATGGCGGAATATCAACGCCAGAACATGGTGTGGGAAAAAGAACATCTGCTGATCAATGGCACCGGCAAGTATCACGATTACAATTTTTACCGGGTGGCCGGGAAAAGTATTGGTGGCAAGGACAAGGGCGAGGCCCGGAATGAGTTGCCGCCGGTCGATGTCAGGAGTCTGCTACCATGAATGTGATGTTTTATGCCTCGGGCCTGATTGCCGTGCTGGCGACCCTGTTGGTGATCACCCGCACCAATGTGGTTCATGCTTTGCTGTATTTTATCGTGTCGCTGCTGTCGGTGGCGGTCATCTTCTATACCCTGGGTGCTCCCTTTGCCGCGGCATTGGAAGTCATCGTGTACGCAGGCGCCATCATGGTGCTGTTCCTGTTCGTGATGATGATGCTGAATCTGGGCCAGGCCACCCAGGACCAGGAAAAGTCCTGGTTGAGTCCGGGCCTGTGGATTGGACCTGCATTGCTGAGCATTCCGCTGCTGATCGAGGTGGTTTACAGTCTTTCCGGGAACCATGCCGACATGGCGCATACCGTGGTATCGGCGCAGGAAATCGGTATTGCGCTGTTTGGCCCCTATGTGCTGGCCGTGGAACTGGCCTCCATCCTGTTGCTTGCCGGTCTGGTGGGCGCCTATCACTTAGCGAGGAAATAGGGAATGCCCGTACAAATGCAAATGATTCCAATGGAGCACGGCCTGATTCTGGCCGCCGTTCTGTTTGTTCTGGGACTGATCGGAGTGCTGACACGGCGCAACATCGTGTTCGTGCTGATGAGCCTGGAAATCATGCTCAATGCCGCCGGGCTTGCCTTTATCGTGGCCGCGTCGCGCTGGGGCCAAAGTGACGGTCAGGTCATGTTTTTGATGATTCTGAGTCTGGCGGGTGCAGAAGTCGCCATCGGGCTGGGTCTGGTACTGCAACTGTTTCGCCGCTATCACACCCTGGATATCAACCGTCTTGGCGAGATGAGAGGATAAAAAATGCTGGATTTGCTGTGGTTGGTGCCAACGATTCCCTTCATTGGCTTTCTGCTTCTTACCCTGAGCGCCGGCAAGCTGCCACAGTTGCCGGCAGGGATCATCGGCGCCGGCTCCATTGGCCTGTCTTTTCTTGTGGCGTTGATGGCAGGAGGGGAATTTATCTTCCTGGGCGAAGTCGGACAGGCAGGGAGTTATTCGCAAACCCTGTGGACCTGGATGTCGGTGGGGAACTTCGAGGCCGGATTTACTTTTTACCTCGATGGCGTTTCCACGGTGATGATGTTCATCATTACCGGCATCGGTTTCCTGATTCATGTCTATGCCACCGGCTACATGGCCGGCGATCCTGATTTTGCCCGTTTTTTCGCCTATATGAACCTGTTCATCACCGCGATGCTGATCCTGGTGCTGGCGGATAACCTGGTTCTCCTGTTCATGGGCTGGGAAGGGGTGGGGCTGTGTTCCTACCTGCTGATCGGCTTCTGGTACAAGGACCCCTATAACGGTTATTGTGCCCGCAAGGCCTTTGTCGTCACCCGGGTCGGTGATGCGTCGATGGCACTGGGCTTGTTTCTGCTGTTTGCCAATCTTGGCACACTGAACATTCAGGAACTGATGGTTCTGGCACAGCAACAGTGGTTGCCGGGTTCGACCATTGCCGTGGCCGTGACGCTGCTCCTGTTGGGGGGTGCAGTCGGCAAATCGGCACAGTTACCCTTGCAGACCTGGCTGCCGGATGCGATGGCAGGCCCCACGCCGATCTCGGCACTGATCCATGCCGCAACCATGGTGACGGCGGGCGTGTATCTGATTGCGCGCACCCATGTGCTCTATATTCTGGCACCGGAAGTGCAGTATCTGGTCGGCGTGATTGGCATGATCACGCTGCTGATGGCCGGTTTTACCGCGATGACCCAGAGTGACATCAAGAAGGTGCTGGCCTTCTCCACGGTCAGCCAGATCGGTTACATGTTCCTGGCCCTGGGCGTTGGCGCCTGGAGCACAGCGATTTTCCACCTGATGACCCATGCCTTCTTCAAGGCCTTGCTCTTCCTGACCGCCGGTTCCGTGATTCTGGCGATGCATCACGAGCAGAATATTTTCAAGATGGGTGGCTTGCGCAAGTACCTGCCGTTCTCGTTCTGGTGTTTCGTGGTGGGAAGCGCGGCCCTGACGGCCCTGCCTTTGACCTCCGGGTATTACAGCAAGGAAGAAATCCTGGCTCTGGCTCTGGCCAATCCGCATGGTGGCTACCTGCTGTGGCTGGGCGGCGTGCTGGGAGCCTTCATGACCGGTCTGTATACCTTCCGCCTGCTGTTCATCGTGTTCTTCGGCAAGGCTCACCATCCGGTATCGGAAGTCAAGGGACTCAATCTGCAGCTGCCCTTGCTGGTGCTGGCACTGCTGGCTTTCTTCGGGGGCTATATCCACATCCCGGTGGATGCCGTATTCCCCGAAGCCGGGCATGAAGCCCATCCGGCATTGCTCTATCAGGCGATCATGCTGGGCCTGCCTTTGTTGGGGATTCTGACGGCCTGGCTGTTCTTCATCCGTAAAACGTTTTCAGCCGAGAAGCTTGCCGGCCCCGGTCTGGGCGCCACTCTGCACAGGTTCTTTTTCACCCAGTGGGGCATGGACTGGCTCTATGACCGTCTCTTCGTCTTCCCGTATGTGGCTTTGGCCCGTATCAACCGCAAGGACTTTATTGATGCCATCTATAACGGCACGGCGCGCTTGACACAGGTTTTCCACGGTTTAATGAGCGAAACCCAGACCGGACAGATCCGCTGGTATGCAATCAGCCTGACCTGTGGCTTGTTGCTGCTCGTCAGCATAGGAGTATTGATATGATTCTGGTCTGGTTGATGATCATTCTGTTTGTCGGCGGCCTCGGTGCCTGGCTGGCAGAAGGCCTGGGCAGAGGCATACCACGGGTCATTGCCCTGGCCACGATTCTGCTGGACTTGCTGCTGGTGATCCTGATGCTGGCCGCACCGGACCTGCTCGGTATCGGGGCCCTGTCCCAGGCCAGCCTGGGACAGCAGGGTGACTGGCTGGTGTTGTTCAGTGCGGACTGGATTCCACGCTTTGGCATCAGCTTCATCTTTGGCGCCGATGGTCTGTCATTGTTGCTGATTGCACTGACCGTATTTTTGGGCCTGATTGCCATTGGTTCGGCCTGGCATGAAATCACCGAACGTCCCGGCTTCTTCTATTTCAACCTGCTGTGGACACTGGCCGGCGTGATTGGCGTGTTTACTGCGCTGGATCTCTTCCTGTTCTTCTTCTTCTGGGAAGTGATGCTGATTCCGATGTACTTCATCATCGCCATCTGGGGGCACGAGAACAAAGCCTATGCCGCGATGAAATTCTTTATTTTTACCCAGGTGAGCGGTTTGCTGATGCTGCTGGCCATCATGGTGCTGGTCTGGTTCCACTATCAGGCCAGCGGTTTCCTCAGTTTCAGTTACTTTGAGCTGCTCGGTACCGAGCTGCCTGCCGGTGCTGCGATGTGGGTGATGCTGGGTTTCTTTATCGCCTTTGCCACCAAGCTGCCTGCCGTGCCCTTTCATTCCTGGCTACCGGATGCCCACAGCCAGGCACCCACCGCCGGTAGTGTGATCCTGGCCGGGGTGCTGCTGAAAACCGGTGCCTATGGCCTGATTCGTTTCACGGTGCCGTTGTTTCCGGAGGTGAGCATGCAGTTTGCGCCAGTGGCCATGACACTGGGCGCCGTCAGCATCCTGTATACCGCGAAAGTGGCCTTTGCCCAGAATGACCTGAAACGCCTGATTGCCTATACCTCGGTCAGCCACATGGGCTTCGTATTGCTGGGCGTTTACGCCTGGAATGCCCAGGCCGTGCAGGGGGCTGTGATGACCATGCTGGCTCATGGACTCAGTGCCGCCGCACTGTTCATGCTGGCCGGTGGCATTCAGCACCGCATTCATACCCGTGATATGGACAAGATGGGAGGGCTTTGGGCCGTGGTGCCGAAAATGTCCTTCATGGCCTTGTTCTTCACGGTGGCGGCGGTGGGAATGCCGAGCCTGGGTAACTTTGTCGGCGAGTTTCTGGTTTTGCTGGGCAGTTTCCAGGTCAGCATCACCATCACTGCCTTTGCCGCTTTGGGGCTGATCGTCGCCGCTGTTTATTCGCTGATCGTGATCCAGAAAGTCTTCCATGGGGAAAACAGGAACACGCATGAGATGGCCGACCTGAGCACGATCGAGATGCTGTGCTTCAGCCTGATGATGATCGGCCTGATCTGGATGGGCCTGTATCCACAGAGCATGCTGGATATGGCGGCACCCACACTGCAAAGTCTGAATGTGGCATTTCCCTGACCTGCATGCTGGAAGAAAAACAAGATAGAAAGCTGAGCACTTTTGAAAAACAACACCTAACAGACAGGCAAGACCCTAATGAGCAATGATGTAATTCTGGATTTGATGCAAATCATACTGCTGACCCTGGGCACAGTGGTGGTCATGATAACGGCCGCGTTCAAACGCGACCACGGCCTTGTCAATGCCCTGACCCTGGTGAGTCTGAGTGCCGCCTTGCTGGTCTTTGTGTTCATTGCACCCGTCCTGCCACAGCAGGCCACGATATTGCTGATGATCGATGGCTACAGCCTGTTTTTCTCGACCCTGATCATCATCGGCGCCCTGGTGGTGACGACGCTGGCCTATCCGTATTTCGAAAAGCACAATCAGCAGAACGAGGAGTTTTACATCCTGCTGATGATCGGCACCCTCGGCGCCGTGATACTGGCGGCAAGCAACCATTTCGTCAGCTTTTTCCTCGGTATGGAAATACTCAGCATCAGTCTCTACGCGATGATTGCCTATCCGATACACAAACAGGATGCCGCCAAGTTCCCGCTCGAAGCCAGTGTCAAATACCTGATTCTTTCCGGCCTGTCTTCTGCCTCCATCCTGTTTGGGGTTGCGCTGTTGTATGCGCAATCGGGCACACTGTCCTTTGATGCAATTCCGGCTGCGGTCGCCGCTCTGGAACTGGATGCTGATCCTGTGTTTATCGTGGGTCTGATGATGATCATGGCAGGGGTCGCCTTCAAACTGTCCCTGGTTCCCTTCCATATCTGGACGCCCGATGTGTATGAAGGGGCGCCAGTGCCGGTGACGGCCTTCATCGCCACCCTTTCCAAGGCGGCGATGCTGGCGGTGAGTCTGCGCCTGATCATTGCCGCCAAGGCCTTCCAGTTCGAGCAGGTGACCATAGTGCTGTCCCTGCTGGCGGCAGCCTCGATGATCGTTGGTAACCTGCTTGCCGTACAGCAGAACAATGTCAAGCGTATCCTGGCCTATTCCTCCATCGCTCATCTGGGGTATCTGCTGGTGGTGATCATCACCGCCGCCGTGCTTCCCGACAGTCTCAGTGTGGAGGCCATGACCTATTACATTGCTGCTTACTTTTTGACATCATTGGCAGGTTTTGCCGTAATCAGTGCACTGTCCAACGCCGGCCGGGAACTGGATGACATCAGCGATTATCAGGGGCTGTTCTGGCGCAATCCCTGGCTGGCTGCTGTGATGACGGTCGTCCTGCTGTCACTGGCAGGCATCCCTCTGACGGTTGGCTTCATTGGCAAGTTCTACATTTTCAGTGTGGGCGTGGAAGGCAATTTGTGGTTCCTGCTGTCCTTGCTGATCATCGGCAGTGGCATCGGTCTCTATTATTACCTGAGGCTGGTCTATGCCATGTTGCTGTCGCCCGCGGATATGCTCAAACCTGAAGCCGATGCCGCAAAGGCAAGCCTGCCAGCCGGGATTCACCTGGTGTTGGCCAGCCTGACGGCCCTCATTCTTTACCTGGGCGTTTATCCGGCCCCGCTGATCGCCACTCTGCAGAGTTTGGCCAGCGGGTTCTGATTTGGGTGCAGGCCCGGCATTGAAGTTGAATGAGAGCTACGCTTATTCGGCCCTTTTGTTCTGGCTTGCCCTGATTTTTTCAGACACGCGGACACGTCTTTCCTCTGCGGCGGGCCATCCCGGCATGAGTTCCAGGGCGGCCAGGTAATCGGCAAGGGCCGCATCCAGCTCTTCACGCTGCTCATGGCTTATCCCCCGGTTTGTCAGGGCGATGTGGCTCAGGGTGGCGCTCAATGTCAAGGCATGGCTATAGTCCTGGATGGCGTCGGCAAAAGCACCCAGATAGAAGTACAGATTCCCTCTGTTGATGAAGTTTTCGGCCTTGTCGGGTATCAGGGCGATGGATCGTTCATAGTCGACCAGAGCCTCGGTGTAGCGGCCCAGGGCGGCCAGGATGATGCCCCTATTGGAGTGAATGGCAGCGATGTCTCTCTGACTCAGGGGAACATGGGCCAGGGCATAATCACAGGGTTCCAGCAAACGCGCCGAAGGTTCAAGGAGATTGAGCTCGGAAGAGGCATTGAGATAGCAGTTTCTGACGCTGGCGTCGCCACCAATGACCATGATGGACTGTGCCGGCAAAAGTCTTGAAAGCACAAGCAGGCTTGTCAAGAATGCGAAGCGAACAATGGCCTTACTGCACATCATAAACACCTCCTTCGTCCTTTCTTCCCGCACCGGTACAGGATAGACGATTGCTCAAGGTTTCCTCAACGTGGCCTGTCTCTTGATCATATCAGCGTCCCCGGCTCTTCCCAGCTGTCGTGCCGACAGCCGCCGTCCATACTGCCGTGCCGGATTTTCCAGAAAATGATAGCAGAGCAGGGCCATGGCCAGGGTCAGAAATGTACACAGCAGGAAGAAGGCCCAGCCTTGCTGCTGTTCCATGCCCAGACGCAACAGGATGCGCGGCATCAGGTTGTGAAAGAGATAAACCCCGTAGCTGAGGGCGCCGGAAAGCAGTGCCAGCGAAGCCAGCCAGGAAGGATAGGCGGTATCCCTGATGCGCAGAACCGGGAACATCAACAAGGCATAGCCAAGAGCAGCCATGAAATTGAACGGTGCATTCAGAAGTGCATTCGTTTCCACGGCCATGTCACCGTAGCGCAGCAGGAAGTCGGCGCTGATGATGCCGGCACCAAGAAGGGCCACCAACAATGCAAGCGGCCAGGTGCAAGTGCGCTGAACGGCCTGATGCAGAAATATGCCGACGATGAATTCCGGCAAAATGCCGGTCAGATGAACGCTCAGCACCCGAAACAGGTCCTCGGGACCACGTAAATAATTCAAGCTCATACCGAGCAACAAACTCAAGCCGAACAACAAGCCCAGCTTGCGCGCAGAACCGCCCAGCAGAGCCAACAACGGCAAGGCCAGATAAAACTCGACCTCCACCGGCAGGCTCCAGAAGGCCGGGTTGAAAAAATAGGCCTCCGTAGTGGACGCCGTGGTATGCAGGAAAAACAGATGCCTGATGAAATAGCCAAGTTTTTCCGGGGCTGCCGGACTGAAAAAATAATAGAGAATCAGCGCAAACAGATAGAGCGGGTAAAGACGGAAAAAACGGCGCAGCAGATAAGCCGTGACATGGTTTTTTCCCGATGCCTCTCCCCGGGTCTTTGGCCCCAGAACCATCGGAGCAAAGACATAACCGCTGATGACAAAAAACAGGTCGACACCCGTCCACAGGAAGGCCAGGGCGCTGTTGTCACTGCTGATGAATCTGGCGTAATGGGTCAGCAACACCATCAGTGCCGCAATCCCCCTGAATAATTCGATGCCCATGCTGTTATGGCCGGTTCCCGTCAGTTTTTTCCTGGTCTGGACTTGAAAAGCCCATGAAAGCCTGTTTAAATGCGTTTTTGTCAATGAGAAAGCGCATATACAGAGACACACTCAAGCAATTTCTCAGGAAATGTGAGTAAGTCCACCGTCTCTGCAATGAAAACAATAAAAAATAATACGCCAGGAGAAGCAAGTCGTGGCAGTCTACAGCTATTCCCGCACTTCTGAAATAGAGGCCCTGGAAAACCAGGAACACCTGCAAAACATCCTGGAAAACGAACGTCTGCAAGTGCAGACCTTTGCGTTGACGACGCGCATTTTTATTACTGCCCGTTTTATTGATCAGAATTGCCTGTGGAGCCAGTATCTTTCCGAACGACCCGAAGGGGCGCAATTGCTGAACAGCCTGATGCCGGGAGATGCCGTCATTGCCTGTTCGCTGGAACGCATCTTCAGCACCTGTGAAGACATGAGCCAGACCATCAACAGTTTCAGGCAACGGGGGATCAAACTTTTCATTGCCGATCTCAATGGCGAGGTCACCGCAGCTGATTTCTGCCCCCCCTTTGTCAAACTGATGAAGTTGTTTGTGCGTCTGGAAAAACGTCGCTCACGGGAAAGAATCAAGGCCGTGAAGCAGAAAGAGCGCAGCAAGGGACGATTTCTGGGCGGTAGCCGTCCCTTCGGGTACATGATTCATTCCAATGGCCGACTGATTGAAAACCCGATGGAAAAACGGGTGCTCAAGAAAATCATTGAACTGAAAAACCAGGGTAAATCTCTCCGGGCAATTTCTTCCGCCGTCAGTACTCCCCTGGTACCGGTGAGTTTCAAGACTGTGCAGCGCCTGTTGCAACGACAGGCCGGGGGACAGTAAAACCGCGTTACCCGCTGCCCGCGCTTCGCCGGAAAGAGTCGGCAGCGTCCCATGCATTCCAGCATGGAGATATGGTTTAATGCCGCCATGTTGAAATCTCTCTCTTTTTTTATTGGCACCCGGTACATCCTGGCCAGGCATGACAACCGCTTTATTTCATTTACTTCCCTGATTTCGATGGCCGGTCTGACCCTGGGGGTACTGGCATTGATCATCGTGCTGTCAGTATTCAATGGTTCACAGGGGATCATGCGGGACCGCACCCTGATTACCGTGCCCCATGCCGACATCTACCGGGAAGAGGGCAGCTTCAGTGACTGGCGCTCAGTGCGGCAGCGCTTGCTGGAAGAAGCCCGCATCCTCGCCGTCTCACCCTATGTCCAGGCTGAAGCCATGCTGAGCCAGCGCGGCTATCATCAGGTGGCCACGATCAAGGCCATCGTTCCCGACGCAGAGATGAGCGTATCCACGCTGGAGGACAGCATGGTACAAGGCTCGCTGTCGGACCTGCAGCCTGGCCGCCAGGGCATCATCCTGGGTCGGGTGCTGGCTGGCAATTTGCGTCTGAATGTCGGGGATGCCGTCAACCTGATTGTTCCCGAATTGCAGATGGACTCGGCGGATTTCCGGCTCAACATGCATCGTTTTACGGTAGTGGGGGTGTTCGATGTGCGTTTCAATATTGGCGCCGAACTGGCGCTGATTCATTTGGACGACAGCCCGGGGCTGTTGGGTCTGGACAGTGTCGACGAGGCCTTGCACCTGCGCCTGAAAGTGGATGACATCGATGCCGCGGCCACCATCGTCGAGCAGACGCTGGCACAGCTGGGGCCGGGCTATGGAGGTGAAGACTGGAGCATTGCCGAGGCCAGTTTGTTCAATGCGCTGAAAATGGAGAAAATCATGACCACCTTCATGTTGATGATGATCGTTGCCATCGGCGCCTTCAATATCGTATCCACGCTGGTCATGGTGGTCTCCGACAAGCAGGCGGATATTGCCATCCTGCGCACGATGGGAGCGGGGCAGCGAAGCATCATGGGGGTCTTCATGGTGCAGGGTATTACGGTTGGTCTGATCGGAACCGCGCTGGGAGCCCTGCTGGGCATCGCCATTGTAATGAATTTCGAATTTCTGGGCGCACTGCTGGAAGGCATCATAAGCCCCTCGGGAGTGTACATTCTCAGTGCATTGCCGGCAGAACTACAGCGCCAGGATGTGATCCTGATCTGCAGCAGCGCCCTGATCATCAGCTTTTTGGCCACTCTTTATCCGGCCTATAAAGCCTCCCGTATTCACCCGGCAGAAGTTTTGAGATATGAATGAGAACACTAGCCTGATGCCCGTTGTGCTGAGTTGTCAGGGCCTGAGCAAGACCTATCGTCAGGGTGAGCATGTTCTGCCTGTGCTGCGCAATGTCGACTTCGCCATCCGCGCCGGGGAGAGAGTGGCCATTACCGGTGCTTCCGGTTCCGGCAAGACCACCCTGCTGAATCTGCTGGGGGGTATCGATAGTGCCAGCAGTGGCCGGGTGGTCATCGAAGACAAGGATATTACGACGCTCTCAGCCAGGGAACTGGATCATATCCGCAATCAAACCCTGGGCTTCGTCTATCAGTTCCATCACTTGCTGGGGGAGTTCAGTGCCCTCGAAAACGTGGCTATGCCATTGATCATTGCCCGCCAGGACTTCAAGACGGCCATGACACAGGCGGAAACCATACTGACCCGGGTCGGTCTGGCTGAACGTTTGAAACACAAGCCATCACAGCTTTCCGGGGGAGAGCGACAGCGGGTCGCCATTGCCCGGGCACTGGTCAACAATCCTGCCTGTGTGCTGATGGATGAGCCGACCGGGAACCTGGACCGGGCCACGGCTGCTTCCATTCATCGGCTCATGAAGGAACTGAACCAGAGTCTTGGCACCAGCTTCATCATCGTTACACATGACCCGGACCTGGCCAGTCAGATGGATCGCATTTATGCCCTGCACGACGGCATGCTGATGGAGCAGAAGGGAGGGGGCGATTCTGATTAAATCTCTTCCCTTCTACATAGGCAGGCGCTACACCTCCTTGCGGGCGCACAACCTGCTGGTTGGTTTCATCTCTACCTTGTCGGTGCTGGGGCTGGGCATGGGGGTTGCCATCCTGATCACGGTGCTGTCGGTGATGAATGGTTTCGACCGGGAACTGCAACAACGTATTCTGGGTCTGGTGCCTCATATCACGGTACTCAGCCCACGCAATGAGGCCCTGCTGTCCAGCACCGACTGGGAACTCCTGCAGGCCATCATCGACAGCCGTCCCGGGGTCACCGGCAGCGCACCCCTGATTCAACAGCAGGGCATGTTGCTGGCCTCGGGCCGCAGTCGGGGTGCCCTTATCAATGGCATCGATCCGGTCAAGGAAGGGCAAGTCTCCATCATCGAGGATTTTATTACTGACGGAGATTACCAAAGCCTGAGTGCGGGTTCCTTCAATATTCTACTGGGCGCGGCGCTTGCCCGCGACCTCAGACTCCGGGTCGGAGACCCCCTCACACTGGCCTCCACCCAGGTTCCGATTACCCCACTGGGGGAATTTGTCCGCAAAAAAGTCTTTATCGTCTCTGGCATCTTTCAGGTCGGTTCACAACTGGACAGCAATCTGGCCATCGTGCATATGGCGGATGCCCAACGGCTCTACCGGATGGGCGGCAGCATCCATGGCCTGCGCGTGGAGGTTGACGATCTGTTTGCCGTGGGCGATATCGGCACGGCAATTGAAGAGGCCCTGCCGGGCAATTTTGTGCTGCGCTACTGGACCAATGACTTTGGCGCAATCTACGAAAATATCCGCCTGTCAAAGACACTGGTCGGCTTGCTGCTGTTTCTGCTGGTGGCAGTGGCCGCTTTCAATGTGGTGGTGAGCCTGGTGATGGTGGTAAGAGACAAGCAGGGGGACATTGCCATTCTGAGAACCATGGGGGCTCCAATGGACACCATTCGGAACATTTTTCTGGTTCAGGGTTTCATCATCGGACTGATTGGCACAGGTCTTGGCCTGGCACTGGGCCTTTTCCTGTCTCTGAGCGTCAGCGATCTGGTTGCCTGGCTGCAAACCTTGCTGGATATGGAATTTTTGAGCGCCGATATTTATCCGGTCAATTACCTGCCATCGCAGATTCAATGGCTGGATGTGCTCCTGGTCTGTGGTGTTTCGCTCTTGCTGAGTCTGCTGGCCACGCTCTATCCCGCTTTCAGCGCCGCCCGGGTCAAGCCCGCCGAAGCGCTGCGTTATGAATGAATACACGGGGCATGATTGCGGTTGCTCTTTGAACCCAAGTACAATTCGTCTTATTTTGGTTTTCCATTATGCACTTGCCTTCCGACCTATTAAGCAATCTGCTGCATAACGCGCCCCATGCCGTCCCCGAGCATCTGGTGGTAGAAACGCTCCTGCCCGATATCAAGACCAGGCAGATAGCCGTCGAGGACGCGCTGGCGCGTATACGGGCCTGGGCTGGCTGGGTGCCTGTCGCGGTCTGTCCTGGCCGGGACGACGACGAGGCTTTGCTGTATTTCGCCGATCTCGGACAGTTGCCCTGTGATAAATGGCAACACATCTACAGCCTGAAGCAACTTGCTGAAAACGGCACCATCGGCGATTATTTTTCGACCTCCTTCAAGCTGCTGAAAATACCCGGGCTACTGCCCGATCCAATCACGCCCCGCGGCTTCATTCTGCATATGTCACGCTGTGGTTCCACGCTTCTTGGCAAGGCCCTGGCCCGGGCCGATGGTGTCGCTGTCATCAATCAACCTGCACCCTTGCAATATGGTCTCTGGGCCCAGTTGAGTGGACAGTGGCAGAACCGGGAAGAACTTGCGCTGACGGCTGATCCGCTCAATGCCCTCTGCTTCAAGAACCTGATCCATTTGCTGTGCCGCGAGCGGATTCCCGGCGAACGTACCGTGTTCATCAAGTTCATCAGCTGGAATGCCCTGTATGTCGACTTCATTCGCAGTGCCTTCCCGGATGTCGCCTGTCTGTTTCTGTATCGTGATCCGGTGGAGGTGATGTCCTCGGTGGCCCTGCAAACCACAGCGGCGCTGGTGGCAAAGCCTCATGCTCTGGCTGAATTTCTCAGTGGCATGGAGAGGGACTCGATTGATTGCAGCGATGCCACGGAATACCTGGCGGCCTGCTATGCCAATTATTTTGCGAGTATTCTCAATGCCAAACAGCCGCCGGTTCTGGTCGGTTACCAGGATATGACACGCACTCAATTACCGTCTATACTTGCCGCGGTTTTCGGCTATACCCCGAGCAGTTCACAACTACAGCAGATGCAGGCACAGTTTGCCTTTTATTCGAAAGATGATGCCGACAAGACAGATTTCAAACCCGACAGCCGAAGCAAACAAAACGCCCTGGAGTCGCAACAAATAGCGCGGATTCGCGCCCGCTGCCAGGCCTTGCTGGAAACACTGGATGCCCACCGCCTGCAACCCGCTGCGTAAAATACCGATGGCCTTTCGTCAGCCCCAACTTTTCATCAGCCTCAACTATTCAGGATAAGATCATGCCAGACACAAATCGGACGTTTTCGAAAACGTCCATGACAGACAGCGTATTGCCCCGGACTGAAGATATTCGCGTGTGTGTGGTCGGCATGGGCTATGTCGGCTTGCCGCTGGCCCTGGCTTTTTCTGAGCATTACCCGACAGTGGGTTACGATATCAATACCCGGCGTATTGAAGAGCTGCAACGAGGTGAGGACCACACTCGCGAGGTTGAACCGGAGGAGCTGCGTGCGGCTCGCGAATTGACGTTCACGACCCGACAGGAGGATATTGGCATATCGAATGTGTACATTGTGACCGTGCCTACGCCGATTGATTTGAGCAAGCAGCCGGATCTCGGGCCCTTGCAATCCTCCAGTCAGACCATCAGCCTTTATCTGAAAAAGGGAGACATGGTGATCTATGAATCCACGGTATATCCCGGGGTCACGGAGGATTTCTGCCTGCCTTTGCTGGAAGCCGGGTCAGGGCTCGAGGCCGGCGTGGATTTCGGGATCGGTTATAGCCCGGAACGCATCAACCCGGCGGACAAGGAACGGCGCCTGCCCGACATCTGCAAAATCACTTCCGGACTGAACCCGGCCTGCGCCAGCTTTGTCGATGCCCTGTACCACAAAATCATTCGTGCGGGGACTTTTCCGGCGGCCTCCATCCGTACCGCAGAAATGGCCAAGGTCATGGAAAATGCCCAGCGCGACATCAACATAGCCTTGATGAATGAGCTCGCCATCATGTGTGACCATATGAAACTGCGCACCTATGAAGTGCTGGAAGCCGCCGCCACCAAGTGGAATTTTCTGCCCTTCAAGCCGGGTCTGGTCGGCGGTCACTGTATCGGGGTCGATCCCTATTATCTGATTCACAAGTCCCAGCAGGTGGGCCATCATCCGGATTTGATCATCTCCGGGCGCCGCATCAACAACAGCATGGGAACCTATATCGCCCGCAAGGTGACGCGGCTGATGGCGCAGCGCGGGATCGGGACCCCTTCCATCAATGTGCTCATTCTGGGCTTGTCGTTCAAGGAAAACTGTCCCGATCTGCGTAACTCCAAAGTCGCGGATATTTATAATTACCTGCACAGCATGGTGGCCAGCATCGAGGTCTATGACCCGCTGGTGGAATCCGACGCCGCCGTGCAGGAACTGGGTGTGCCTGTCATCAGCGGGGAACCCAGGCCCGGTCATTACAGCTGTGTGATCGTCGCCGTCCCCCACGCTGAATTCATTCAGCGGGGTGCCGCCTGGGTACGTTCATTGTGTACCCCTGACGCGGTCGTCTACGATATCAAATCGGCGCTGGTGCCCGATCTGGTCGATGCCACATTATAGCTTGGCAGGGATATCATGTTGAATACACGTCCAAACCCAGACAAGGTCGAACCGGCTCTGACGCCCGCAGAAGCCTATGCACAGTGGCTGGTCAATACCGGATCGGACTGGAGTGAAGGCGCGCTGGAAAGCGCTCACCGCGAACTTATCGATACCGTGGCGGTAATGCTGCCCGGCGCCCGTGAGCCTGCCTCACGCATTGCATTGCAAAGCCTGCTGGCCTGGTGTGGCAGTGATGCACCGGCCCAGGCCAATGTGGTGGGCCGCGAAGGATCCCTGCCGACGCCCTGGGCCGCCCTGGTCAATGGCACGGCCAGTCATGCGCTGGACTTCGATGATAACTTTGACCCTCCCAAGGCCCATGCCTCCACCGTTTTGTATCCGGCCATCCTCGCTGTGGCCGACACCGAGCATTTGTCCGGCCAGGCCGTGCTGGATGCCTATATCGTCGGCTTGCAGATCATGGGGCGGGTGGGGCAGGGCGTGAACCCCACACACCGGAATCGGGGTTGGCACGCCACGGCGACGGTGGGCGTCTTCGGTGCGGCGGCGGCGGCGGCCAGGCTGCTGCAATTGACGGTTGCACAAAGTGCTCATGCGCTGTCACTGGCCAGCAGCCTGTCCGCCGGCTTCATGTCACAGTTTGGCACCATGGCCAAGCCCCTGCATGCCGGTCTGGCCGCCAAGGGTGGCATCATGGCCGCCTATTTTGCTCGGCAGGGTATGGAAGCCGGCCGTCATACCCTGGACGGTCCCCATGGCATGAATACCCTGATGGTGGGGCCGGACCGGGAGGAACTCAAACAGGGGCTGAGCGGTGCCGAACACGGCCAGACCCTGAGTTTTGTGACTGAAAATGTGGGCGAGCCGCTGTTGATTACCCGCTATGGTTTCCGGGTGAAACGCTTTCCCAATTGTGGCAGCGCACACCGTGCCATGGATTTGTTGCTGGACCTGATGGCAGCGCACGAGCTCGGTGCCGATGACATCCGCGAGATCGAGGTGCATGCCCCTGCCGTACACCTGAACAACCTGTTTTACCCGGCGCCGGAGACGGGTCTGCAAGCCAAGTTTTCCATGGAGTATGCGCTGGCCTGTCTGTTGCAGCACGGACGTTGTGGCTTGCAGGACTTTACGGATGCCGCCGTTGGTGATGCGCTGGTGCGGCGACATTTCCCGAAAATTCGCCGCTTTCCAGTGGCCAGACTGGAGAGCGAATGCCCGACCCGGCTGGTGCTTCATACCTTTTCGGGAGAGCACCACGAGGCGCTTGCGCAGATGCCGAAAGGCAGCATCGCGGCACCATTCAGCAATGCCCAATACTGGCAAAAATACCAGGAATGTGTGACGGACCTGCTGTCGGCATCACAAAGCGATGCCCTGGCCGCGGCCCTGCAAGCCTTTCCAACGCTGAGCGCCAGCACTGACATGACCCGTTTGTTCGCCCTGACTTTTCAAGGATAAATCCCATGCCTGATTCACTGTCGACCCCTTCCGCCGCCGTTTCCAGCGCTCTGATCATGGCTGCCCGCCGTCCGGGGAAAATTGATCCCCTGGCCGCAGCGGCCGGTGTCTCTCATAAATGCATGATTCCGATCAATGGCCGGGTGATGCTGGAACGCGTCGTGCAGGTGTTGGTGGACACCGGCTGTTTCAGGCATATCTATATCAGCATTGACGATGCCAGTGTGCTGAACACCAACGAGGCCCTGAAAAACTGGATTCAGCAGGGTCTGGTCAGTACCTGTCCGGCCGAAGGCAATCTGGCGGACAGCATCCTGGCAGCAAGCAAATTGATTCTCCCGGAGCACTGGCCCCTGATGTTGACCACCGGTGACAATGCCCTGCACAACACTGCGATCATTCTTGATTTTGTTGCCGGCATGGCGAAAGAGAACTGCGACCTGACGCTGGGCATTACCCATGAGGATGATGTCAAACCCACCATTCCGAATCCCGGGCTGGCCTATCATCGCCTGAAGGACGGAGGCTTTTCTTCCTGCAATCTCTATGGTCTGTCCAGCCCCAAAGCCTTGAAGGTGGTGGAAGTGTTTCGCAGTGGCGGCCAGTTTGGCAAGAAGCCCTGGCGGATTCTGAAATCCTTCGGCATCATGACCTTCATTCTTTACAAGCTGCGTGCCATCACCGGTGATGCCATGACCCGCCGCATCGGCAAAAAATTCAGGCTAAAGGCCGCAGCGGTCAACCTGCCCTATGATTTCGGACCCATCGACGTGGACAATCCCTTTTCCTTCCGGCTGTCGGAAGACATTCTGATCAAACGGGAGTCTTCCACGTCCTGAGTAGCTGGCTACTCATATAAGCGTCATACAAGCGGAACCTGCCGGTGGTAAGCCTCATTATTGGGATGATGATCGCCGGCCAGCCAGCGCTCCAGTTCACTGTGGGCCTTGGGCAGCACCTCGGCATTGATTTTTTCCACCTCGGGGTGATCGACACAGAATTCGACCAGCAGGCCGTCGGGGTCGAACACATACAGCGAATTGCAGTAACCGTGTTCCAGGATGTAGTACTTGTTTTTGTCGTACTGGATATCGAGCAATCTCTGCTTGAGTGCTTCCTGCCAGCTTTTGTCGACCTTCAGCGCAATATGGCGAAAGCCGGAGGGCGGCAGTTCCGGGCCGAATTCCTGCTGATCATCCTCGTCGGCGAACTGGAAAAAGGCCAGCGCACTCTCATCATTCAAAGAGAAGAAGCAGTGGCAATAGACCCGCTCCTTGCCAAAGAGCATGGTCTTCTCGCACCAGGTTGCCACCAGTGGCATGCCAACCACATCTTCATAGAACCAGCGCGTTTTGGCGAGGTCCCGGGTGACATAGGCATTGTGATGAAGTCTGTGTGGTGGAATCTTGTCGTTCATAGGAAAACCCCCGTAAGTTATCGCTTCCGCCTTGGAGACTATATTTTTCGTTAGGCGAAATCAAGAGCTGATCGCGGGCTGTTTACGGGAATGTTGTCCCTTGTCAATCTTTACAGGTTTTTAGGTCTATAATTGAGCGGGTCCGCGCAGTGATATCCAAAGAGTTCCAAGCCATGGCTTTGTTCGAGTGAATCACAAGGGGGGTAATGGAATGCGCGAAGGTCGTTTGGCTCGTGGAAAAATTAGCTTGCGGGTGCTTTTGTTCTGCCTGAGTCCATGCCTGGGTGTGCCAGCCTGGGCGCAAGAGGCCCCAGTGCTCGGGACAGAGAATGCCATGCCGGCTTCGCCGGCAGTAGCGACAAATGAAAGCACGCAGAACACGGGAAAAGAGCGGCTGCCCGAAGAAATCACGGTGATCGGGGAGATCCCCGTGGACGTCCTGCGCGACATGGTTTCCGCGGCGGAAGACCACATGTATGCCGTATTCAATGAACTCAATGATGACGAGGGCAATTTCTACGACATTCACTGCCGGATGGAAGCCAGCACGGGCGCGCTCATCCGGCAGAAAATCTGCCGCCCCGCTTACCAGGATGAAGCGGATTATCAGGAGACTCAGGGAATTTTTGGGGGTCAACCTTACATCAACAGTGTCTCCATGAAGGCTTTTTACACCCGCCGCCTGCGGGAAAAATTCGGCAGGCTGATGCAGGAAAGTCCGGAATTCAACAAGGCCATCAGGGAATTCGTGGCGCTGAACCAGGCGCTGGACGAACGGCAATCGACCCGCCTCGGCGGCAGGAAGGATGAACTCCGCTCCCAGCCCGGCATGGATTGATGGTAAGGAACTGGACCGCTCACCATTCGATCAACAGCCGTTGATCCGCGCTGACATCCGTCAGGCGGCGTTCATGACCGGAGGGCCAGACCACCCGAACACTGTCCACCTGTGTGGCATTACCGAGCCCGAAGTAGGCGGTAACCGGGTTCTGCGAAAGATAGTTGTTGCCGGCCCTGAGTTCACGCATCTGCGTCGAACCCTTGCTGGTGACGTAGACCCGGGTCCCTATGGCCTGGGCATTGTCATCCTCGCCGGCCACTTCCACATGCAGCCAATGCGCCTTGAGCCCCCGGTTCTCGAACAGGCGCGGCATCCCGACGTTGTTGGCGACGAAGAGGTCGATATCGCCGTCCCTGTCGTAATCGAAGCAGACGATACCCCGCCCCTGGCCCGTATCGCGCAGACCCAGCTGCGCCGCCTGCTCGATGAAGGCGCCGTTCTTATCATTGACGAAAAGCCTGGAGGCATCGGCCTCGTAGCGGGCATAGAAGGGTGTGGTAATACCGTAAAAACCGTTGACCTGAAACAGGTCGAGAAAACCGTCATTGTTGAAGTCCGCGAAGCAGGCGCCCCAGCCCCAGCCACCGGCCCCGGTTCCGGAGAAAGCGGTGACATCCAGAAAAGCGCCCTTGCCCTGGTTGCGGTACAGACGGTTGCCGTCGAAGACCTCGAACTGCCCCGAATCGTCATGGATGCCGGTGATGAACCAGTCGAGGTCGCCGTCGTTGTCGTAATCCCCGACCGCCGCACCCATGCCGAAGCCGGAGATTTCCTTTCCGGTGACCTTGTCGAAGCCGCCGGCCCTATTGTTGATGAAGACCTGGCTGGTACCGAAATCGGCGGCCACCAACAGGTCCAGCCAGCCGTCGTTGTCGATGTCGGCGAAATTGGCGGTGAAATCGTTCATGGCTGCCGTCAGCCCGGATGCTTCCGTGACATCGGTGAAGCTGCCATCCGCTGCCTGCCGGAACAGCAGATGCCGGTGATCGGCGGTCCAGTTGGTGATCAGGAAATCCAGGTCGCCATCCTTGTCGTAATCGGCGAAGCTCGCCCCCATGCTGTTGCTGATCCCGGGCATGCCGGTGGCGACGCTGGCATCGGAAAACGTGCCGTCTGCTTCATTATGGAACAGTACCGGCCCGTCCGAAGAATTCACGGCCCCCACCAGCAGGTCCAGCCAGCCGTCCCCGTCGACATCGGCGAAGCTGGCGCCTGAGCTCTGTGCCGTGGCGGACAGCGAGGCATCCGGCACAAAGGCCACCCCGGCGTCACGGGCGACATTCACGAAAGTGCCATCGCCCAGATTCCGGTACAGCAGATTGTCCGCGCCCAGCCGGGTCAGATACAGGTCTGTCCAGCCATCATTATCGTAATCGCCGGCGGCCACTCCCCCCATGAACCAGATGATTTCCTGTCGCGCCTGCGCGAGTGGGAGCACGCTCGGTGCATGCCTGAAACCGGCCATCTGGCTCACCTCAACGAACTCCCAGAAATTGTTGATGACATTCAGACTCGCCCGGGATTGGGCGCGGGTCACCCCGTTGACCGTGACATCGAAATAGATGCTGTAGGCGCCCGTGCCCAGCGCGGGAAAACTGGCCAATTTGAAATTTTTCAGGGAGATGGCCCGGGCCCGGGCCGACACCTGCGGTATATCGGAGGGCTGAAAACCGCCCGGATGCAGGTAGGCGTAACGGGTGTCCCCTTTCTCCACCCATAACCGGTATTCCGCGGGTTCACCCTGGTCTGCGCCAGGATCAAAATCCAATGTGAGCGTCACGTTCTCGCCGGTGGCAATTTCCAGATCGGCGCTGCCATTCAGCTTCACCGCTGCGGTGGCCGGGACAGCGCTCGCGGCCAGAGCGCCGGGCTCGAAGTGGAGGTCCAGCGCAAGGGCCATGAGCACGCCAAGGGTCAGGCTGTAAAGAAGAGCTGACTGGCTGTCACGCTGTTGCATGATTCTTGTTCCTGACAGTTTGTTGAAAAAGTCCGTCCATGGACTTTTTCGAACCGGCTGTTTCGCAACAGTCTGCTGAAGGTGATCCCCAGGCCAGGCCTTCTCCCGGCCTGGGGCTTTGCGGCAACACTTTACGGCAACACCCTAGAAGCGGGTGGTGAAGCCAACGAAGAAGCGCCGTCCCAGGATGTCGAAGAACTCCGAGCTGGTCGTCCCTGCGCCGCTGCTGGCACTGGTGGGTGTGGTGGTGCTGAGATCGATGCCGGTGCTTTCCGGGTCCGCGTTCATCAGGTTGTCGATGCCGAAACGCAGGGAGGTGTTGTCATCACCCAAGGCACTGAAGCGATAGGTCATCGCAAAGTCCACGATGTTGTACTCATCGGTGGGCTGGACGGTGGTGTTGGGGTTTGTGGCGGCCGCTGACGATTTGATGGACGGCAGGAAGCGCCAGCGCAGACTCGCGTTCAGCCCGGAGTTATGGAAATAACTCAAGGTGGTGAAGGTACGGAAGTCGAAGGCGCCGCCGTTGATGCCACTGACATTGTTCGGCCCCAGGGTCCCTTTGGCATCGACCAGCGGCGAATCCGGGGTGGTCTGTGTGGCGAACTTGTCGATGTAGTTGAACTGGACGTTGAGACCGAGGCCGCCGTTGTTCAGCTCATAGTTGTAATCGAACTGCACATCCAGGCCCTGGGTGTCGGCAAAAGCCTGGTTGGAGAAGGTCACGTCCACCGGTGCCTGCCCGCCCGTGACCGGATCGCGGACCAGGCGCGTGCAGGGCCCGAAGTTGGGGTCAAAGGTGGGGTTGGTGAGCGGGTTGAAGCACTGGTTGCCCACCGCTTCGGCGGTTTCCACCGAGATCAAGTCGTCGATCTCGATGCTGTACCAGTCCACCGACAGGGTCATGTTCTCGATGGGATTGAACACCGCGCCAATGGTGAAGGTTCGCGCCCGTTCGCTCTTCAGGTTCGGATTGCCGACGGAGTTGACGAAGGAAAAGCCGAAAGAATTGGACGGCTGGTCGTTGGACGGGTCGTAGAAGTTCGCCGCCCCCGTGGGACCCGCCAGCTCTGAGCAGATGGCCCGTACCTGGGCGGCATTGGGGTTCAGGGCCGGGTTGGCGCTGAAGCCGTTGACCGGGTTGGCCTCGGAGCAGAAGTCGCCGACGAAGGTTATACCCAGGGTCTGGGTCCGGGACTGGAACAACTCGCCGATATTCGGCGCCCGGTTGGCAACCTGCCGCCCGCCGCGGATACGCACCTTGTCATGCAGGCGCCAGTCTCCCAGCACCTTCCATGTGGAGGTGTTATTACTGGGGGAGTTGTTGGAGAAGCGGTAGCCCATTTCCACGTTGAACTGCTGGACCAGGGGCAGATTACTGAACAACGGCAGCAGGAGTTCGCCAAAGTAGTCCCGGGTACGCGTCTCGCCCGCGCTGTCGCTGGCCGGAAACAGGCCGGCGGAGCTGTCCAGGAAGGAGCCCTGGCTGGTCAGGATGTCGGTCTTGAATTCAAACAACTGTTCCCGGTACTGGAAGCCCACGGCCATGCGCACCTCACCGGCCGGCAGCTCGAAAACACCACCTTGCAGGTTGATTTCCGCGACGTTCTGCTCCATTTTTGAGTTGTTCTGCAGCGGCGACAGCACGGCGTCGAAGCAGTCCTGGCTGGGTATGAACTCGCTATTAATGGGCAGGCCGGTGGTGCAGGTGGCGCGCCCGCCGCCAAAACCGCCGCCAAAAGGCACATCGGTATTCCCGGTCTTGGAGAAATTGCGGCCGAAGTTGGGTGAGCTGAGGACCGCGCGGGTGCGCTCCAATGACGCAAAGCCCTCGAAGTTGGTGGTTACGTCCGAATTGCCTATGGAACCGGACATATCCCAGGTCCAGTCTTTGAAGGGCAGGGTGCCGCTGATGCCCATCATGAGCTGGAAGGTCTCGGTCTTGCCCTTGGTGCGCCGGTTACCGGCCCAGTCCAGTTGATGTCCCATCTGCCAGGGTGCATTGGGATCCACCCGACTGTCCAGGATGGCGGCCAGTTCCGAGGGCACCGGAAAGGCCTGGGAGTTGGTGCACCCACCCACTTCCGGGCAATTCAGACCGAACAGGCCGCCTGGCAGGAAGGCAGCGGCGGTGCTGCCGTCCGGGTTCAGGGAGTCTGCGAAAATGCCCGAGCCATGGGGGATCGGAGTGGCCCAGGCGGAGACGGCCGGCGAAAACAGCAGGTTGGTGCGGGTCTCGTTGCGGGCAAAGGTGGCCTGCGCAAAGGCGGACACATCGTCCGTGATGTCAAAGGTGCCGTTGAAGAACAGAGAAGTGCGTTCCAGAGGGATGGAAAGCATATTTTCTATGTCGTTTTCCACCAGAGTGTTTTCGTCCGTGCGCTTGAAGCGGTTGAGATCCGAGTTCTCAAATGTTTCGTCTATATCGTTGAAGCGGAAGGAACCATCTGCCGTATTTTTGAAGACAGTGCCATCATTGTTGAGGAGGAAGGTACCGGCATTGGCGCCCACCGTCCCCGGCGCCGTGCCGAAAATGTCATTGACTACCGCCGAGTCCGGAGGGTTGGCTGCATCGACGGTGAACTCCGTACGCGAGACAAAAAGATTGCCGCCCACCGCACCCGTGGTGGGGTCGTCGAAGCCATCGGTAAAGAACTTGCGGTCCCTGCGGAAGACGGCACCGCGCCGGGAGTAATCCCAACCGATCATGACGTTGCCGCGGCCGCCATCCAGATTGGCGCCCACCAGGCCCGACAGGCGCCGGTTGACGTCGTCGCCATCGTCGGTCGATCCCCATTGTCCGTTCAGCTCGAAGCCTTCAAAATCCTGTTTCAGAATGAAGTTCACCGCGCCGGCCATGGCGTCTGAACCATAGGTCGATGAGGACCCACCACTGATGGTTTCCACCCGTTGAATGGCGGAGCTGGGAATCATGTTGACGTCCACCGCGCCGCTGGCGTTCACCGGCATGGCCCGGCGCCCGTTGAGCAGGATCAGGTTGCGGTTGCTGCCCAGGCCCCTGAGGCTCAGTGTGGAGGCCCCAGGTGTGTTGACGGCGGTGGCTTGCACGTCGCCGGTGTCGAACTGGGTCACAGCCGGGTTGAACTGGGGCAGGCGATTGAGAACCGATTCGACCCCGAGCAGGCTGGTTTCTTCAAAAAAGGTCTGGTCGACCGTCATGATGGGGCTGCTGGACTCGAAATCGCGGCGCAGGATGCGGGAACCGGTGACCTGGATTTCCTCGAGCGCACCGCCGTCAGCCTGTGCATCCTGGGCCAACGCCGAATCCACGTGCATGCCGGCCATGCCCGTGAGCAGGCCGGAGGCCAGCATGGCAAGGCGAAGTTTGTTGAAGGAAAACTGTTTGAAAGAAGATTTGCTGATATCGGGTTTGCGGGAAGATACGGCTTGATTGATTTTTTTCATTTTGAACTCCGTGTGTTTATATAATTTCTTTTATCACTTTTTTGCGGAGATGAAGCGGACCAACAGCACTGCATAAAACCCCGTCTGATCCGGAACGGCACCGCGGTTTTATTCAGGGTGGCTCCGGAAACTCACTCGTCCCATAGATTGGCAGATTTCCAAAGCCCCCTGGAAACCATCCCAAGAACCAGGTTTTTCTTTTGAAAAAATTCTGGAACCCGGCAATTGTTTCGATTAGCGAAATAAAAGCTACTAGCATTTTCTGGTGTTGGCCAGTATTATTTTCGCCAATCGAAAAATTTTTGATGTGCCGGCAGGTTGCTGGATTCCGCTCATCGGGAATGCTGAATTTCCGGAGGTGTTCTTGTGAAGTCTGTCTCTCTGTTTACCGCGGCACTCATCGTGCTGCTTGTTGCCAACAGTGCTTTGGCACAGAATACCGGCAGCCGCATCGAGGGGCGGCCCAGCCAGCCGCTGACCATCGTCCGCTTCGACGAACCGGCGGAGATCGCCGCCATCAGGGCCTCGATCGCCCGTGGCGAGATGGGGGAAGCCGTAGCGATGGCTGAAAGCATGCTCGCTGCCGACCCAACGATCGCCATCCAGTATTTCGGCAATAATGCGCTCTGTGTCGCGCTCAGTGCTGCAAAGGATTGGGAGGGTGCGCTCGCGGCCTGCAACAAGGCCGTGCGCATCCGTCCAGGCTACTGGATGGCGCTCAATTCGCGCGGCACCGTACAGCTGATGACGGGGCGCCATCAACAGGCGCTCGCAGATTATCAAAAGGCCTTGCAGGCACTGTCAGCTGATTCCCTGGAGGCCGATGTCGTGCGGCACAATATCGCTCTGGTGGATGGGGAACACAAAGAAACGGAATGAAGTGGCATCCTGAGTCCGACAGGCTCCCATGCCCGGTATTCCTGCTGCGGGAATACACGGGAGCTGTCAGCCATCAGGATATATACTTCACCTGACGATTGCGGATGAACTGCGAGACTATCCATTTCTCTCCCTGCAGGGGCGGGGTTCCCGCATGCAAGGTGCGTAAATCGGAACTGCCGTCAGCCAGGGCATTGACGAAATACATGCCTTCACCGGCCTGGCCCTTATGGGAAATATCCAGTTTCGGGAACACGGTTTCCCCGCCCGTGTAGTCATCATTCAGATAAATCAGAAAGGTGATGATACGCTGCCCGTTTTCTGCTATTTCCTGCCTGTAGTTGGGAATATTCGGGTCTACAAAGTCAAAGTGCTCGGAAATTTCCTGGCCTGGCGAGTAATGCAGAATGGCCGTGGCTTCCATCTGCACCATGGGGACCTTGCTGGCCGCGCTCATATGTTCCTGCAACAGGAAATGCACGATATCGTTTTCGACCAGGTTGAATTGTGCAATCGAATTGGTTCGGGTCGAAGAACGGAAATCCCGCTTGTTCAGCGGATCATATACCAATGCCGGTTTGAGCCGGACTCGTGACTGGCGAATGAGCAGGCGGCAAACCTCAGCAGGAATAAAATCGGGAAAGGATCGAACCAAGGGAGCCGTGCACAAGGTCCTGGACGAGCCTGCGACAAACCACGATGACAGGTCCAGCGTTTCTCCCAGACGCTGCCAGAACTGTTGATCATTGTTATCCAGAAGCCCGGCATCGCGTTCATGGTCATGGGTGGCGGAAAGCAGCAGCAATTGTTCGCGCGCCGGTTGCCAGCCCAATTTGGCGGCATGGGTCAAGGTAACAATGGCATGTTGCCAGTTTTTCTGTTGAAACACTCCGGTACACTGAAAAACAGCAACCAGAGCCACGGCTTCGGCATTGCCTTTTTGTGCCGCCTCCAGAATCATGCCGGCAGCATCTTTCGGCAGATAGGGTGCCCGGTCGCCCACCAGCAGTCGTTTGCCCAGGCGGGTCATGGCGGTCAGATCGCCATTGCGGGTGGCCCGTGCCAGGACGTTGATGGCTTCATAGTGAGCCCCGCTTTCATCCAGCCGGATGGCCTGCTCGCTTGCCGGGCTATCGTTCATGTTGGGAGCCTCTGAAGAGTGGCCGAAGTATATGACAAGTGTCAAAAGACATAAAGTTCTGTTCTCGTCACCCCGGCGCAGGCCGGGGTCCAGGCAAGGGCATGAACGAATTTTTCAATTGTCATTCCGAGGCTGCTGCTTTAGGCTTTTGCGTTTTGCAACAGCTGTCTGAGGAGTTCCATCACTATGCTGTACCATCTGCTTTGTCGGCCACGTATCTTCCTTCCAGGATTCTGTGTGCTGCTCGGCTCCAGCCTGTTCGCTCTGCCCGCCCGGTCCCAGGATGAGGCCTTTTTGCGTTGTGCCGGTTATGATCAGCGTGCCCAGCGTATCGCCTGTCTGGAACACGATTTGAACGCCGCCACTGCCAATGAGATCGATGCGCCAGTCGATGTCGCTGATGATGACCAGGGCAGAGTTCCTGTGCCATCTGCCAGACCGGCGCCTGTCGTTGCCCAAGAAGAGGCCCAAGAAGAGGCCCAAGAAGAGGCCGAAGAGGTCAGCCGCTTCGGTTTACCCTCTCGGGCTCTGGTGGAGACCAGGGAAAATAACGAAGAAATTTTGCATGACACCGTTACCGAGATCAGCAAAAGACAAAACCTGCTGATTATTACGCTGTCGAGCGGTCAGGTCTGGAAACAGAAATATTCGGGCCTGTTCAACCTGCGCGAAGATGATGAGGTCTCTATCTACAGCACGGGTTGGGGCAAGGGCTACCGGCTCTCGGCAGAACGTCTGAATGGTTTCATTCCCGTTGAAAGGATTCGTTGATTTCCACCTGCGCGCACTGCTGTCCGGAATAATCCTTTCTCTTCATGGTTGACGGAGACAGGGAAGAAAAACCTGAATCGTACCCACTGGGCAAGACAGCGCCGTGGTGGCTCCGCTCGCTCGCTTGCGCTCCTCGCCGGACCACCTCGCCACTGCCGAAAGGATCTGTGTCAGACCAGACAGAAAAAAAGCTCCTGGCTACGGGTAGTTGAGGTTCGGCAGTACAAGACTGGTATGCCCGCCGTGTACGCCAATGCCTGCCGGGACATGCCCGGGATTATTCCGTACAGCAGTGTGCCTGCGCGGGGATGACGGCGGGTTTTGCCAGAATGGCGAAATTTCGGAGAAGGTTTTCAATGTTTGAAAAAATGACCGGCTTGAGAGCCGGCCATCTTTTTTGTCAACTGCACCTTGCATGCAGATGGAAGCTGGATCAGAAGCTTGCCTTCAGACCCATGTAATAGCGGCGTCCCAACTGGTCGTAGAAACCACCCGAAGTCGTGCCACGGTTGTTATCGACCCCCGGATTCCTGCCAACCACCTCAGGCTGGGTATCCAGCACATTGTCGATGCCCACTCTCAGCTGATAGCTGCCGAAATTGTAACCACCGCTGAGGTTGAAGATATCGTAGGTATTGACACCCAGCAAGGTGGTATTGGGATTGAGTACCGACGCCGCATCATCCGCATCCGGCAGATGACGCCAGGTCAATGCCACATTGGCGTTGTCCCAGATATAGCCGAAGCGGGTGAAGACCCGGTAATCGAACTGGCCGCCATCATCCAGGGTACCGGCAGAATCCAGCACAGGAGCATCCTGGGTGTCCTGCGTCTTGAATTTGTTCAGGTAGTTGATGGTCGAGCTCAAGGTGAAGGTGCCGGGGCCCATTTCCTTTGCCCAGTTGATCTGAATATCCAGACCGGCGGTTTCCAGCTTGCCCAGATTGGAGAAGGGCGCATCGATTTCCTGGCGGTCACCGGTAATCGCATTGCGGCGGATCATCTGGCACCAGGGATTGTTCACATCCAGTGTCGGATTGCTCATGCCATCGGCATTGAAGCAGTTGTCGGACACGGTGACGGCGGAGATGGGCGCAATGGCATCCGTGATATTGATGTTGTACCAGTCGAAGGAGGCCGTCAGTCCACTGATTCCCAAAGGTTCCTGCAGCACGAAACCGATGGTGAAGGTTTTGCCTTCTTCGACATCAAGGTTGGGGTTGCCTTTACGAATTTCGATTTCCAGCGGGAAGAACGGCGGGTTCTGCCGGGTGAAACCATCGGGTCCGTTGGGGGTATTGAAGGTCTGGGTATCGAACTGTGAGGTGCTGTTGCCGATGAGGGCCCGGCACAGGGCCTGAACTTCCAGGCGGCGCGGGTTCGATGGCACGTTGCCGAAGGGTGACAGGGTCACCGCTGAACAGGGATCCACGTTGGGGAAACCGACCACGGCAAGCGTCGAGCCGGTGAACAGTTCCGCCGTATTGGGAGCGCGTGAGGCAAACTGGTAGCCGCCACGGACGGTGATGGTATCGTTCATCTCCCAGTTGAGCAGGGTCTTGTAGGTGCTGACGGTGCCCGCCGTACTGTAATCCGAGAAACGATAGCCTGCCTCGAGGTCCAGCCCTTCATACAGGGGAACCAGCAACTCGCCGTAGAGTTCGCGCGTGATCGTGTCGCCATCGGTGTCGTTGGACGCAAACAGGCCGATGGGGTTCTCGATCACAGACTCGTTGTTGTTGATCAGGCCCGGCTCGAAACGAAAGGTATTCTGGCGCCAGTGGCCGCCGAACGCGAAGCGGGCTTCGCCGGCCGGCAGGTCCATCAGGGCACCCTGCAGGTTGAACTCGGCAATATCCTGTTTCAGGTCGGTAATGACTTTCTGGGGTGCTTCGATGGCATCGAGGCAATCCTGGGAGGGCGTGAATTGCTCGAAGATCGGCAGCCCGGTGCTACAGGTCTGGGTGAAATTGCGCCCCTGCGTGAAGCTGCCCTTGCCAAAGTTTTCCGAGGCCACCAGAAACTGCCAGCGCTGCAGCGAACCCAGGTTGAAGGTCTCGTTCACCTGCCGGGTTTCTCCGGTGGACACATAGGCTTCCCAGGTCCAGTCCTTGATGGGCAGCGTGCCCTCGAAGCCCGCTGTGATCTGATAGACATTGGTGGTATTCTCGGGGCTTACCGGACCCAGGAAATCGAGCACCCGGAACAGGGTCCAGTCGGCAGAGGGATCCGGCCGGGAATCCAGCAGGGCATTCAAGTCTGCCGGCAGCTCGCGGCCATCGCGTGGAATGGTGGCGCCCCAGACGGTGATGGCCGGTGGCGGTGCGCCGACCTGTGATACCTGGGTACGACTGTAACTGACCTGGGCAAAGGCACTGATGTTGTCTGCAATGTCATAATGCGCACGGCCAAAAAATGAGCGCCGGTCCAGGGGCGAGGAGATCAGGCCTTCTGTAAAGGGCTGATCCAGATTGCCATTGGCATTGACACGGATGTTCTCGAAGGCGCCGCCTTGACCATCGAGTTGCCCCAATGGTCCATTGAAACCTATTCCTCTCTGGGCAACGAAAGCACTGCCATCCGGGTTGAAGAGAAATTCGGAAGACGTGCCGACGGTGCCGGGAGCGACCTCCGGGAACAGGGCATCGACGGCTGCCTGTGTCGGCTGGTTACTGGCGACTCCGCCACCATTGAAGGCCGTTGGCATGATGAAACTGCCGGTGTCGGTGCCTGGATCGGTAAAGCCGGCCCGATTGAACTTTCGGTTCAGGGACTTGACGCCCTCACGATCGGCTATTTCGAAACCCAGCATGATGTTGCCCCGGCCATCGGCGGAATTGACGCCAAACAACGCCGAAAAGCGGGTTTCCTGACCATCCCCCTGCTCGGTCATGCTGCTTTGCAGATCCATGTCGAGACCTTCGAAATTGTCCTTCAGAATGAAGTTCACCACACCGGCCATGGCGTCGGCACCATAGGTCGAGGATGCGCCACCGGTAATTACTTCCACGTTCGCAATGGCCGCCGTCGGAATGGTGTTGACATCGACCGCCAGCGTGGCATTGGCCGGCTGGCCACGGCGTCCGTCGATCAGGATCAGGTTACGGTTGGAACCCAGGCCGCGCAGGTTGAGTGTGGCCACGCCAGGGCTGGAGGTTGCCCCCGCCTCGATATCGCCGGTCGTGAACTGGGTATTCTCGGGCACGAACTGCGGGAACTGGTTGAGGATGCTTTCGGGTGAAAAGGTACTGGAATCTTCAAACTGCTGGGAGCCTACGGTCATGATGGGACTCGGCGCCGACAGGTCACGCCTGACGATCCTGGAACCGGTAACCCGGATTTCTTCGAGGCTGCTGCCCTGATCGGTACTTTGGGCATTGACGGTCCCGGAGCCGGCCAGAATGAGACCTGAGGTGATTGCAGACACGACGAGGGCCAGTTTTTTTCTTGCTGGAATATGAGTTTTTTTCATTTTTTGTCCCCTGTTTCATTTTTTGTGGTTGTTTGATAAAGGCGAAGTTTGACGGTATCGGGCTTTCTGGCAGGAAAAACCTGATGGCGTTTTTTCATGGTGGGCTCCATTGACTGCGCTCTGAACACACCTGAACGGCATCTTTCAGCATTCCAGAAAAACGGAGATGTCCTGGAATATTGCCAGGCTTCCTGAATTTCTGCTTGCATGGGAATGACGGGATGGGCGTAATCAGAGCATCCTTCGTTTTTAATTATGTTCTTGTTTTTCTTCTCTTCTTTTTTCTTTTCGCGGAGCGAATCGGACAGTACTGCATAAAATCCATCGCTGATCCGGAACGGCACCGCGATTTTGTCAAAAAGAACCCAGCATTCCTGATTGGCGTGTTGCAGCGGATCCTGAATGCCGGATTCAAGCTTTTCGTCTAGCGAAATAAAACTACTAGGATTTTTCCGGCATGGCCAGAATTATTTTCGTTTATCGAAAGTTTTTTGAGATGCGGGATGACTGAGTCCTGGATCCCCGAGTGCGCGGGGATGAGGGCCAGGCCGTCGATGTTGGCCTGTTCACTGACCCTGGATCCCCGCGTACGCGGGGATAGGGACATATCCATCTCACTGATGAGATCGGACAGCCCTGGATCCCCGCGTACGCGGGGATAGGGGAGCTTCTGCGGGGATGACGAATCAATCAGATATTCGCTAAATGGAGGATCGGGACTAAGCTGACAGTTCTGTCCTGGTCAAGAATTGTGCCTGTTTTCATATGCGTTCATGGATGATCGTTTTCAGTCTGGGCATCTTCGTTGCCGGCTTCATTCCCCGGCTCCCACCCGAAGCTGTGGTGGGCCTGTTTCTGCTGCTCGGCTTGCTTGCCCTGAAAATACCGGGTCTGCACCTCGCCGGCATCTTTTCACTGGGTATTGCCTGGGCCCTGTTGCGGGCCAGCCTGTTGCTGATGGAGCTACTGCCGCCGGCATTGGAAAACCGCGATATCTGGATTGAAGGCACGGTGGCCGGCCTGCCACAGGAAAGCGAAGGGTCGCGGCGTTTTCTTTTCAGCCAGGACAAACGTTGCCCGCAACCAGCTTTGCATGACTGCGATTTTGCAGAGCTGCCCCCGCTGAAGCGGCAGCTGCTGCTCAGTGCCTATGCCGATGAGCGGGTGGAGCCGGGTCAGCGCTGGCGCTTGAAGGTACGGCTGAAGCGCCCCCACGGTTTCGCCAATCCCGGTGGTTTTGATTATGAGGCCTGGCTCTTGCAGCAGGGCATCAGTGCCACCGGGTATATCCGGGCTGATACGGACAATCAGCTATTGCGGGACGACGCAGGTCCGAACTTCGCCCGGCTGCGCTTCTCGTTCCGGGAAAACTACAGGGCCTTGTTCGGGACTGAAAGCGAGCCTGTTTTGCCGCGCCATACCGGATTGATCCATGCTCTGACCATTGGTGACAGGTATCTGATCAGTAACAGCCAATGGGAGCTGTTCAGCGCTACCGGCACCAATCATCTGATGGTGATCTCCGGTCTGCATGTCGGCTTCATGGCCTTGCTGGCCTATCATCTGCTGTCTGCTCTGATGCGCTGCTCCACCCGTTTCATGCTGCGTTGCCCGGCGCAACAGGCGGGGGCCATCGGCGCCATGCTGGCGGCTTTTGGTTACAGCGGTCTGGCGGGTTTTTCGCTGCCGGCGCAGCGTGCGCTCATCATGGTCCTGGTACTGATGGGAGGGCGACTCACCCGGCGCCATACGCTGGGCAGCAACAGCCTGGCGCTGGCGCTGGGACTGGTACTGCTGCGGGACCCCATGGCCGTTCAGGCCATCGGTTTCTGGCTGTCCTTCGGCGCCGTGACCGTGCTCATGTTGCAAGGAACCGAGCTTGCCAACAGGGCGGAGTACATCGGGATGTCAGCCAGGTTTTTGCTGTTGTGCAAGACACAGCTGTTTCTCTTCATCGGCTTGCTGCCCTTGATGCTGCTGTTTTTCCAGCGGACCAGTTTGCTGGCGCCGCTGGTGAATCCGCTGGCCATCCCTTATGTCAGCCTGCTGGTGGTGCCCCTGTGCCTGGGTGGCTTGTTGTTGACCGGCTTTGCCCCCGCTGTGGCTGAACTTCTGTTTCGTCTTGCTGATTTCTTGTTGGGCTTTTTTGTTCAGACACTGGAGTATCTGGTGGTCCGGACAACTGATCTGGCCGTCATGGAACTGCCCGCCTTGCCATGGTGGGCAAGCGCTCTGCTGATAGTGTGTGTGTTGGGCCTGCTGCTCCTGCCCGGCAGGCAGAAACTGTGGGCAGCACCTGGCCTGCTGACGCTGTTGCTGCCGGTGGCGGCGCCGATGCATGCGGGTGAGCTGCGCCTGCATGTGCTGGATGTGGGGCAGGGACTTGCGGTGGTCGTGGAGACGGCCTCCCACCGGCTGGTTTATGATACCGGCCCGGCTTACAGTCCCCGCTTTGATGCCGGCAGCGGCGTGCTCTTGCCTTTTTTGAGGGCCCGCAATATCCGGAGTATCGATGCCATTGTCATCAGCCACGGGCACGATGATCACGCCGGGGGCCTGACTATGCTGGCAAAGCGCTTTCCGGCTGCCCGTCTACTGGCCGGGGAGCCGGAAAAGATCAACGTCGATGGCGGTGCCGAAACCTGCCGGGCAGGGCAGAGCTGGCATTGGGATGATGTGGACTTCGAATTTCTGCATCCGGACCAGGCCTTTTACGGGGCCAACAATATTTCCTGTGTGCTGAAGATCAGCAGCGGCAGGCACGCCGTCCTGCTGACAGGGGATATCGAGGCGCTCGCCGAACAGCGGCTGCTCAGTGATCCGGCTTTGCAAACCGGGGACGGCAGCAGACTGCAGGCCGACATCCTCGTTGCCCCCCATCACGGCAGCCGCAGCTCCTCCGGCAGTTCCTTCGTCCGTGCGGTCGACCCCGCCTATGTGGTATTTTCGGCGGGTTATCTGAATGCTTTCGGGCATCCCCATCCTCAGGTGACGGCACGTTACCGGCAGGCGCAGGTCGTCATGTTCAATACCGCCCATGACGGAGCCGTGAGCTTCGCCTTCTCGGCGGGCAGTCTCGGTGAACCGCAGACCTGGCGGGAACAGCGCAAACGCTGGTGGTCGGGTCTTTGAGCCCCGACTAAAGAACCTTTTAACAACTTTGATGGTTTCTTGCTCATGTTTTTTTGCAAGTAATATCACAATGACATTGTTTTAGAATCATTCATTTCATAATGGAAAAATAAAATCTTCATATGCGGTGATTCCTTGGAATTTTTTGTTGACATTTGAAATGGGGGGGGGGGTATTTATAGCTTGTCCCTGCCTATGGAGGACATCTGTGAAATGGAACTTTTCGGCTGTTTTCTGTTCCCTTTCTGTTTGTATTCAAAAATAAAAAATTTTCATTTCCATGTTGATAAAGGAGATATCATGAAAGTCAATATAAAAATACCAACTATTATTTTAGTGTTGACGATGTCATCGTCAGCCATGTCTGACAATTTCGGGTCTATAGCGGCAGATAACAAGGACCATTTTATCTGTTGGAATGACGATGGGTTTGTGCCTGATGAATTATGGGCCTGGTGGTACGGATTTGGCGTTCTATACAGTCCACAAACCGGGGTCGATTTGATAGCCTGGCCTTGTGAGCCCCTTGTCGATGTATTCTTTGACGATAATCACAGTATACCCAATGAATGGGGTAGATGGATGTGTACTAATGTAAATTTAACTACCATGAAATGTATTCAAGGTAAAGTTTCTCAGAATAGCTATAAAATCGAACATGAGGCAACGGTCTCACCGTACTTTCAGAATTCTACGGGCGCAAAATATAAGAACTGGTGCCATGAAGCCGGCCATTCTTTCGGCATGCAGCATGTAATCACCGGCAGTTGCATGGTAGAGAGTATGTGGACAATACCGTTGAATTATTCTGCTGATGAACTGACTCATTTAACGGACGACCTTTGATTATTACAGGGAGATAATGCCATGAAATTTATAATACTGGTTTTTATTGCGTCAGCAGCGGGCTCTCTATATGCCCAGGAAGAGAAGCATTCTGCGCCGGATCAGCCTGCCCATGAACAGCAGGTCTCGGATACCGTTTCTGTTTTAGATCCAAAGGAATATTCACTCTTTGATTTGATGAAATTGGCAAGCCGTGCCGATCAGGAAACCCTGACTGTCGCCGAGATGTATGAAGAGTCGACCGTCATCGTGCGAGGGTATATAGACTCAATCACGGACGGCCGATCCATACAATATAAAAAAATAGCGAAAGTGGCACTTCCATGGGAAACGGCTCTGATCAAAATTGAGGTGTCCAAGGTGATCAAGGGCGAGGTGGGGGATTACGTCTACTTCGAGTATGTCAGAGGTGGTATCCCGGCTGAATTGATGGACCGTGCCAAGTATACTGGCGAAATAATGATTTTCCTGAGAGATCCCGGGTGGGGTAAAGAGACTTATGACTTTACAGATTCCGACAAAGGCAAAATGAAGGAAGTCGATCATCTCTATACGCTGACACAGGATAGTGCATTCTTTATCGAAGCACTGGATGACCTGTTGTTGACGCTGAAGCAACCACTGGCTGATGTGGAAAACGAAGATGTGGATCCGGTATTCACCGGGTCTTCCTTTGATGGCCTGGAAAACGCTTTCCAAAACAGTGACAGAGAGATTCCAGCGGAACTTTTGGACGCTATAGAGAAGAGCCGGGGCCGCTGAGGCCCGTTGACCATGCTGACAGGCAGCCCTGACTACCCGGCCTGTCAGACCGGCTTATGTTCAGGGCCCCTCTGCATAGCCCCGGTGCGTCTCTCGGGGGGTTCCCTGGCCAGCGCCTATCCGGGCTATCCGCTGTGCAGACACCATGCTGAGTTGATCCCTTGCCGGCTTTGCCCAGGATACATGCCGCCTGAGTGAGCAGCATCCGCCTCTGCGGCTTATTGCCTGATCTCCTGTTGTGGTAAAGTAGGCGCCAAAATTTTCCGGAGTTTCCCAGGTGTTTGAATTAGTCAGGGCAGGCGGTTGGCTGATGTTGCCGATTATCCTGTGTTCCATTGTGACCATAGCCGTTGTCATCGAACGCTTCTGGACCTTGAACCCGGCCCGAATAGCCCCCCAGAACCTGTTGGTGGAGGTCTGGCACAAAATCAAGAACAACCAGCTGGATGCTGCTCAGTTGCGGGAATTGAAGCTTTCTTCGCCACTGGGCCAGATTCTTGCCGCCGGGCTGGTGAATTCCCGCGCCGGACGCGCCATCATGACCGAAAGTATCGAACAGGCCGCCAGTCATGTGGTTCATGATCTGGAGCGCTACCTGAGCACCCTGGGTACCATTGCCGCGATTACACCTCTGCTCGGTCTGTTGGGTACGGTGTTCGGCATGATCAGGGTGTTTTCAGAAATCATGGTGCAGGGCACGGGCAATGCCAATGTGCTGGCCGGTGGTATCTCGCAGGCCTTGATTACCACGGCTGCCGGCTTGTCCGTGGCCATTCCATCGCTGATGTTCTATCGCTTCTTCGTACGCCGGGTGGAAAGCCTGGTGGTCGATATGGAAAGGGAATCCATCAAGCTGGTGGATGCCCTGCACAGTGAACGCACAGTGGAAATTCGCGACAAAACCCGGGATGCCTGAGCCGTGAAATTCCAGCGTCAACTCAAAGAGGAAGTCAGCGTCAATCTCACGCCCTTGATCGATGTGGTATTCCTGCTGCTGATTTTTTTCATGGTGACCACCACCTTCTCACGGGATACCAATCTGCGCATCAATCTGCCACAGGCTGATGGACAGCCCAGCGAGGCCAATCCGGAACAGATCGAGATTCAGGTCAATCAGAACGGCAGCTATGCGGTCAATGGCCGGGCACTGATCAATACCCAACTGGAAACCCTCAAACGGGCGCTTGCCGAGGTGAGCGGGGGAAACACCAACACTGAGCTGGTGATCACCGCCGACGCCAACAGCACCCATCAGGCGGTGGTAACCGCTCTGGATGCGGTCGCCCAACTGGGCTTCACCCGGCTCAATATCGCCACCCGCCAACCTGAAACAGAACCATGAAAAGCGAATACAAAATCCCGCTGACAGCGGCAAAACCCGGGGTCCTCAACGGCCTGGGACTCTACCGCCGCCTGCTGGCCTACCTCAAACCCCTGCGCCTCGTGTTTGTCATCAGCATTCTCGGGTTTGTGGTCTTTGGTGGTTCCAATGCCCTGTTTGCGGAGCTGCTGCGACGCCTGATCGACATGATCGAGATTGGCAATACCATCACCGCTGCCGAACGCCTGCAGATTCCCATTGACCTGATTGGCATCATGCTGATTCGTGGTCTGGGAGGCTTCGTCGGTTCCTATTCGATGGCCTATGTGGCCAATCATGTCGTGCATCATCTGCGTTCGCAGATCGTTGGACGTTTCATGCAACTGCCCCTTCCGTTCTATGACAGAAATGCCAGTGGCCATCTGATTTCCAGCGTGATTTACAACGTCGCGCAAGTCAGTGCGGCGGTATCGGAATCGCTGACGGTGATTTTTCGGGAAGGTTTCACGGTCATCGGCCTGGTCCTTTACCTGTTTTACCTGAACTGGAAGCTCAGTCTGGTGTTTCTCGCAGCCACGCCCGTCATTTCCCTGGTGGTGCTGCTTGCCTCCAAAAAATTCCGCAAGCACAGCACTCGCATGCAACTGTCCATGGGAGATGTCACCCATATCCTTTCCGAGGCCATCAAGGGTCTGAAAGTGATACGCAGCTTTGGCGCAGAAGCCCAGATAACGAAGAAATTCGAAGAAGCCAGCTATCGCAACCTGAAACAAAATCTGAAAATGTCGGCTACCAAGGAACTCAGCACCCCGCTGGTGCAATTGGTGGTCTCGGCGGCACTTGCCCTGCTGATCTGGTTTGCGATGGCTCCCGAGGCGCTGGCCCAGATCACCGCTGGACAGTTTGTCGCGTTCATCACAGCGGCCGGCATGTTGTTGAAACCGATCCGGCAGCTCTCCAATGTCAATTCGGAGGTGCAGAAAGGGCTGGCCGCCGCCGCCAGCATATTCAGGCTGATTGATGAAGCCCCCGAGATCGACAAGGGCAGCGTGGAAATTCCCCGCGTTGCCGGCGAGGTCGAATTTCGGCAGGTTGCCTTTGCCTATGGCAACGGCAACGAACAGAGCAAGATCCTGCATAACATCAACTTCACCTGCCGGGCCGGGGAGACCATTGCGATTGTTGGCAAATCCGGTAGCGGCAAATCCACATTGGTCAATCTGATCCCGCGCTTTTATGACTTGCTGGCCGGAGAGATACTGATCGATGGCATTCCCAATACCGCCTACACGCTTGCCAATCTGCGTTCCCACATTGCACTGGTCAGCCAGCAGGTGATTCTCTTCAGCGGTACGATTCGTGACAATATTGCCTATGGCGCACTCGCCGATGCCAGCGATGAACAGGTGCTGGAGGCGCTCAGCAATGCCAATGCCATGGAATTCATCAGCCAGTTGCCGGAAGGCATTCATACCAAAGTCGGAGATGATGGCACCTTGCTCTCTGGTGGTCAGCGGCAGCGCCTGGCGATTGCCCGGGCCCTGCTCAAGAACGCCCCCATTCTGATATTTGACGAGGCGACGTCGGCGCTGGATACAGTGTCCGAACATTACATCCAGAATGCACTGGAAAAACTGATGGTGGATCGCAGCACTTTTGTGATTGCCCACCGTCTGTCCACGATCCAGAAAGCGCAGCAGATTCTGGTGATGAACGAGGGCCGTATCGTCGAAGCCGGCACCCATCTGGAATTGCTGCAACTGGGGCAGTACTATGCCAGGTTGCACAGGATGCAGGTCGTCAACGAATGAATTTTTTAATAAACGCATGGTATAAAAAAGCCGCCTGGCTTTATTTGCTGCGGCCACTGGCTTTTGTGTTTGGACAGGTGGTGCGCTACCGGCGCCGGCAATATCAGACGGGCAGGCGCCCATCTTATACGGCAACAGTACCTGTCATCATCGTGGGCAATATCACTGTCGGGGGCACCGGAAAAACCCCTCTGGTTATTTTCCTCGCCCGCCATCTGCGCAATGCCGGTTACCATCCCGGCATCGTCAGCCGGGGCTATGGCTCTGCAGCAGCACATTATCCCTATACCGTGACTGCCGCGAGCTCCGCCCTCACTGCGGGTGATGAGGCCCTGCTGCTTGCCGCAGACAGTGACTGTCCGGTGGTCATTGCAGCAGATCGGGTCAGTGCGCTGCGACAGTTACTCGCGGAGTTCGACTGCAATGTCGTGCTCAGTGATGACGGTCTGCAACATTATGCCATGGCCCGGACCATTGAAATTGCCGTGCTCGATGGCCGCCGGGGCCTGGGCAATGGCTGCTTGTTGCCAGCGGGGCCGCTGCGTGAAAATGCCGAACGTCTGTCCGAAGTGGACCATGTGGTCTGCAATGGCAACGCGCAGGGTCCCGGGATACCTGAGAATGCGATTCCCATGTATTTGCAGGCCAGATATTTGTGTCATCTTCGCAGTGGTGAGAAGCGGGCTCTGCATACTGTGGCCAGCAGTCAGAAAGTACATGCGGTGGCGGGCATCGGCAATCCCGAACGTTTTTTCAGCACACTCACACAATGCGGTTTTGCTATCATCAGTCACGTTTTTCGGGATCACTATCGCTACCGGGCAGCTGACCTTGAATTCAATGATGAACTGGATGTCATCATGACTGAAAAAGATGCCGTCAAGTGCAAGGCCTTTGCCAACGAGCGCTGCTGGTACCTGAAAGTGGAGGCGGTGCTGCCGGAAAGTTTTGGCGCTGCCCTGCTGCAGCAACTGGCAACCTTGACTGCTCCTGCCATCTAGCAGGCTGTTGAAAAACAGCCTGCTAGGCCGGGTCATGGATGGACTTTTTCAACAAACTGTTAACTGACTGGATATACCATGGATAAAAAATTACTGAGCATCCTGGTTTGTCCCCTTTGCAAGGGCGAACTGTTCTACCAGCGGGACAATGAAGAGTTGATCTGTTATTTCGACCGTCTGGCCTATCCCATTCGCGACGGCATTCCCATCATGCTGGAAGAAGAAGCCCGTGCCTTGAGTCCGGAAGAGAAGGCCAGGAAAAAGTAATGGGCTTCACCGTCATTATTCCGGCTCGCTATCAATCCAGCCGCCTGCCGGGCAAGGTACTGCTCGACATCGCCGGTAAACCCATGATTCAGCATGTGGTGGAAAGGGCCTGGCAAAGTCAGGCCACTGCGGTTTATGTGGCGACCGATGATAGCCGTATTCAACAATGCTGTGAGGACTTCGGGGCAAGGGTCTGCATGACGGCCAGCACACATCAGTCCGGCACCGACCGGCTTGCCGAAGCCGTACAAAACCTGGGGCTTGCCGGGGATGACAT
>JAVVEZ010000004.1:74297-82121 GCA_032250895.1 Pseudomonadales bacterium
GTGCAGGGTGACGAGCCCCTGCTGCTTGCTGCCGTCATCGATCAGGTGGCTGCCGACACACAGCGTTATCCGCTGGCCGGAATCTGTACGCTCTATGACGCATTCAACAACAGCCGGGATGTCCTGAATCCCAACCTGGTGAAAGTGGTCATGGATCACGAGGGCTATGCCCTGTATTTTTCACGTGCAGCGATTCCCTGGTGCCGGGATGACACTGACGCAGGCACAGAGCTCCCCCCGGACAGCCCGCCAGCCTACAAGCGTCATATCGGCATTTACGCCTACCGGGTAGCCATACTGCAGCAGTTCGTAGGCTGGCCGGTGGCGGACATCGAAGCCATGGAAAAGCTGGAGCAGTTACGGGCCCTGGCGCGGGGCTTGAGAATTCATGTGGCACGCTGCTGTGAATCCCTGCCTCCGGGCGTGGATACCGAAGCCGAGTTGGCTCACGTTCGCAAGCTGTTTCAGAGAGAGCAGGGCGCATGACTGAAACCGTCATCAGCCACCCACATAATCCCGGTCTGTTGCACATGAAAATTCTGGAAAATGTTGATCTGAGAAATTTCAATACCTTTCATGTCAGTGCTCATGCCCGCTATTTCGCCGCTGTCAGCGACATTGCCCAGCTCAGACAGGCCCTGGATTTTTGCAGACAACAGAATCTGTCCTTCATGCTGATCGGGCAGGGCAGCAACCTCCTGTTCAAGAAGGATTATCCGGGTCTGGTCATCGAGCTGAATATCAGGGGCATCACACGGGTACAGGAAAACGATACCCACTATCTGCTCAGAGCCAATGCTGGGGAGAACTGGCATGACTTTGTACTGTACTGCCTCGACCACGCTTGTTTTGGGCTGGAGAATCTGTCGCTGATACCCGGTACGGTGGGGGCGGCACCGGTACAGAACATCGGGGCCTACGGCGTGGAGATAAGTGAGTGCCTGCATGAACTGGAAGCCCTGGAAATCGCCTCCGGCTCATTGCGGACCTTCAGTAACGCCGAGTGCGGCTTCTCCTATCGGGGCAGCGTCTTCAAGCAGGTACTCAAGGATCAATACATCATTTGCAGTGTCACCTTCAGGCTGTCGAAAACCCCCCGGGTCAATCTTTCCTACCATAGCCTGAAACAGGCCCTGAAGAATGTTCCCGAAGCCGAACTCACGCCACAACGTGTCAGCGCCTGCGTTTGTGAGATCCGCCGTTCAAAGTTGCCGGATCCTGGCATTATCGGCAATGCCGGCAGTTTTTTCTGGAATCCGGTGCTGGAGGCCGGGCATTTTGCCGAACTGCAGAAAAGGTTTCCTGATATAGTCGCTTACCCCGATCATGGCAAAGTCAAAGTCGCCGCTGCCTGGTTGATTGAACAGGCCGGCTGGAAAGGCTACCGGGAAGGCGATGTCGGTGTGCATCGGGAACATGCGCTGGTGCTGGTCAATCATGGTCAGGCCAGCGGGGCGCAGTTGTATGAACTTTCGCTCAGGATACAGGCTTCGGTGCAAGCCATGTTCGGGATTGAATTGCAGCCTGAGGTGAGGATTATTTGAATTTCGATGCCTCCGTCTTTCTCAAACACGCCAGCCCACGTCCTGGGGTTTATCGCATGTTTGATGAAAAAGGCGAACTGTTGTATGTGGGCAAGGCCAAAAACCTGAAAAAACGCCTCTCCAATTACTTCCGTACCGGCGGCCTGGACACCAAGACCATCGCGCTGGTAAACCGGATTCATCACATCGAGACCACGATCACCAACAGCGAAACCGAAGCTCTGCTGCTGGAACAGAACCTGATCAAGGAAAAACGCCCGCCGTATAACATCATGCTGCGGGATGACAAGTCCTACCCCTATATTTATCTTTCCAGCGACGATGCCTATCCACGCCTGGCCCTGCATCGGGGCGCAAAAAAAGCCGCCGGCAAGTACTTCGGTCCCTTTCCCAGTGCCGGCGCGGTGCGGGAAAGCCTGGCTCTGCTGCAGAAGGTCTTCCATGTGCGGCAGTGCGAGGACAGCTATTTCCGCAACCGTACCCGACCCTGCCTGCAATACCAGATCAAGCGCTGTTCCGGTCCCTGCGTCAAACTCACCACCCTCGAAGACTATGCCGAAGACGTGCGGCATTCCATCATGTTTCTGGAGGGAAAAAATGATCAGATCGCCGAGGAACTGTTGAGGAGAATGGAGGCGCTGGCGGCGGAGCTGAAATTCGAGGCTGCCTCCGTGCTGCGCGATCAGATCAAGGATCTGCGCCTTATCCAGGAACGCCAGTATGTCTCCGGTGAAAAAGGTGATGTGGATGTCCTGGCCATGGCCATGGCCTCTGGCATCGTCTGTATCCAGATCATTTTTGTGCGCGGCGGCCGGGTATTGGGCAACAAGAACTACTATCCGAAATTTGTGCTGGAGACGCAACCGGAACAGATCATGCACGCCTTTATCGCCCAGTTCTACCTGCGGCAAGAGAATCCTCATAACGCGCCCAGGGAACTCATCGTCAGCCACCAGCCGGAAGAGACCGACAACCTGGAAACCGCTCTGGAATATCTCGGCAAGCACAAAATTCGCATCAAGAGTCAGGTTCGAGGGCACCGCCAGCAATGGCTGGAACTGGCCATGACCAATGCCCGGCATGGGGTGCTGAACAAGCTCAACAGCAAACAGAACGTGCAGGCCCGCTTTGTCGCGTTGCAGCAGGCCTTGAAAACCGGGACGCTACCGCAGCGTCTCGAGTGTTTTGATATCAGCCACAGTGCCGGTGAAGCCACAGTGGCATCCTGCGTGGTGTTTGACCAGAACGGGCCCCTGAAATCGGATTACCGCCGTTTCAATATCGACAATATCACCCCTGGCGATGATTACGCCGCCATGGCGCAGGCGCTGAAAAGACGCTATGCCCGACTGAAGAAAGAGGAGGCCAGAATGCCGGATATTCTGGTGATTGACGGCGGCAAGGGGCAGCTTGCCCAGGCCGAAAAGGTCTTGCAGGAACTGGATGTATCCAATGTGCAGCTTTTGGGAATCGCGAAGGGGATCAGTCGGCGGGCCGGGCAGGAGACCCTGTTCCTCGGAGGCAGCCACCAGGAAGTGGTTCTGGCCCCCGAATCACCGGCCCTGCATCTCTTGCAGCATATTCGCGATGAAGCTCACCGTTTTGCAATCACCGCCCACCGCGAACGCCGGGGTAAAAAACGCACCCGTTCCTTCCTGGACGACATCCCCGGCATTGGTCCCAAAAAACGCAGGGATCTGATTCGTTATTTCGGTGGCCAGCAGGAAATTCTGCGCGCCAGTATTCAGGACCTGCAAAAAGTCAGCGGTATCAGCAAGACCCTGGCGGAAGCCATTCATGATTCTGTCCATGAAACGTGATCCATCGCTGTCGGCAGGATCCGTGTCAGACCCGGGAGAGTCCAAATTCGGAACCTTTAAGATAGGTTTTCGCTTGCCTGCGGGGTAGAATGTCATAAATTTCAACAACGCCCGATGCGCATGAATGCAGCCAATTTCGTTACCTTTCTGAGAATCCTGGCAATTCCCGTGTTTATTGCCGTCTATTATTCCAGTCTGCCCTGGCATCAACTGCTTGCCTCCATCATCTTCACATTGGCCGCCCTCACTGACTGGCTGGATGGCTATCTGGCCCGCAGGCTCAAACTGACCTCCCGTTTTGGTGCCTTTTTTGATCCGGTTGCCGACAAGCTGCTGGTGACCGTGGCCTTGGTGATGCTGGCCGCCAATTACACCAGTCCCTGGTTTGTGATCCCGGCCGCGATCATGGTAGCCAGGGAAGTGCTGGTATCCGCGTTGCGGGAATGGATGGCGGAAAATAAAAAGCGCGACAGTGTCGCTGTGGGCTATGTCGGCAAGGTCAAAACCACGGTGCAGATGAGCGCCATTATCGTTTTGCTGGCCATCGAGCCCCAGACAACGCTATGGTTTCGGGAGCTGGGCTTCGTGCTGATTTATCTGGCCGCCGCGCTGACCCTGTGGTCCATGTTCATCTACCTTAAAAGCGCCTGGCCCGTGCTCAGCGCCGAGCTGTGAACAGCTTGGAAAACAATGCGATTTTTCTGTCAATCATCTCTTGACTTGAGCCGTGGGCAGATTAGAATAGCCACCTCTTCAAGGCCTGGTTCGGCAAGCATTTTCAGCTGACCGAAGCCAGCGGATACAGGGTCTTCCGAGAGTTTCCAGAAGTCTGTATATAGCCAAAGAGCCTGAGGTGGTGAACTCTGGCCAGGATGGAATCTGATCCTGTGCAAAGAGGGTATTGGCAAATATTGCGGGAATAGCTCAGTTGGTAGAGCACGACCTTGCCAAGGTCGGGGTCGCGAGTTCGAGTCTCGTTTCCCGCTCCAATTTGCAAATAGATGGTCACTTGAAAAAACAGGGTCGTTTGAAAAAAGTCCCTCAAAGGCTGGATGGCAGAGTGGTTATGCAGCGGACTGCAACTCCGTGTACGCCGGTTCGATTCCGACTCCAGCCTCCAATTCAACAGATGAGGTCAGACCTCCAGCCTTCAGACGACAATTCCCGCATGGCTGGTTTCTGAGCTTGCGCAAGGCCCAGACAAGCCCGACACGGGATACACTGGCCACTCCCCTTCAGCCCGGGTGGCGAAACAGGTAGACGCAAGGGACTTAAAATCCCTCGGAGGCAACTCCGTACCGGTTCGATTCCGGTCCCGGGCACCAATAAAATCAATGACTTAAAAGTTTTTCTTTGCTGCCGCCCTCTTGGTGTTCTATGCAAAATAGGCGCTATGTGGTCAGTCTGGCTAATACAAAAGTTTAACCAGATGAATAAAGAAGAAAAGTATAAGCGCTACAGTTGATGCTCCTTTACACCATGTGAGGTATTTGCTTCTGGATCAGGAGATTGCAGGAATTCTCCCGCAAGTTGCAATGCCTGCAGTGAGAGAGTGCGGGCTTGAAGGGCTTATTTAACCCCTTCAATCAGGGAAATATCTTTCTTCAGGGTTTCATTGACCAGGGCATCCACATCAACACCCTTGAGTTTGGCTTTTTCGGCAAAGTAGTCGAGTACGTCTGCATCCAGATAGACGGGTAGATTCATGCTGGCATCCGGGTGATGGAACTTGCCCCGCTGGCCTTTGGAAAAATCGTATTCGTCTTTCATGTTGGTCACCTTTCTTTGGGCTTTTTTGCTCTTCAGCCTTGCTCATACTGCCTGATTTCATGCCGGCTGGCACGTCGGGCAGAGATGATGCGAATGCTTACTATATCACTGTTTTCTTCCCGGTGAGTATGGACCACCACCAGATAATGCTGGCCTGCAGCCTGGCCCAGGGTGATCCAGCGTTCTTCTTCCTGGCTGGAGGTGTCCGGGTCTGGCACGGTCACGGTCATGGGGTCCAGAAATACCCCGGCAGCCTGTTTGAAGCTTACGCCATGTTTGCTGAGATTGGACCGGGCCTTGTTCGGGTCCCATTCAAAGTTATAGTGCATCCCTGTTATTCCTCAACCTTGGCCATCATGTAATCAGTGATCCACTGTATGGGGTCGCGCAGCCGTTCGGTGCCTGGAACAATATACCCTGCAGTCACGTCATTGGAAAACTTGTGATGTGAGCAGGCGCTTCAGGGCATAGGCCGGAATGTCCAGGCTTTCGGCGATGGTAATGAAGGTGCGGCGCAGGTCATGCAGAGTAAAGCTAATGCCGCTGTGTTCTGTGACCTTTTCAAGGGCAGTACGGGGTTCCTTCAGGGGGCCATCAGTGAACGGGAAGGGGTTAACAGGGTCTGGCTGCGTTTGACTGTGTACCAACCTCGGGTTTTGCTGAGCCGATCCACCGGGTTTACCAGGATGGTCGGCGTGCCGTCTTTCTGCTCGTAGCGATCCATGACGAAGTTGAAGAAGGCACCAATAAAATCAATGAGTTATGTATTATTCTTTTTCGGCAGGGTTTCTTATCTTGTCTGGATGACACTTGACTGCCCATGGCAGGAAACCATGTAGGGAACGATGTAGGTCAACCCCATTTGAAACAGGAGCTTGACGCTCAGGGGGCTGCCCAGGAACAAGTCATAATGATTGATGAGATTCAGGATCGTTCCGACCAGCAGAGCAACCCTGAGGGCTCGTGGAGATATCTCAGGATGTAGCAGCGTCTTCAGCATAACACTCTTCATATCCAATAAAAGGCTGGTATTCTCGGTAGATAGCGCATGGCTTGTCAATCATTATTGATGATCCAAGAACATCATAGAATAAGCAGAAAATACCTTGCGGCTGTTGCTCTACCATCCAATCAGTTCAAATAAAAAGATGATTAGTCTGGATCGGGCATGTAAAATCGCCAGCAGGGTCAGGAACCAGAATGGGTCAGGATTTTATGAACATGATAGCGCAGAGAGATCCGGGCGATAATTTGCTGACAATCAGTCAGGCTGCCAGGTTTTTACAGGTCAGCCAGATATCCTTGCGACGCTGGACAGACAGCGGCAAACTGAAATGCCTGCGCATAGGGCCACGCCGTGAGCGCCGCTTCAGGAAGGATGACTTGTTGTCCTTTGCCGGCAATCCGGAGCAGGAAGCCAAGGTCAGCGAAATCCCCGCTGCCTCCGTTGCCGAGCGTCCTGTGGAGGCGCTGTGTCACCCGGATAGCAGCCTCACACTGGAAGGACTGACAGTAAACTACGGCAGCCATCTGTGTTCCTTGTATGAATCCGATCGGGGTCGTTTGAAAATGTCGGTACCCTTCCTGGCCGAAGGTTTGCGTCGGCAGGATGTCTGCTATCTGGTCGCGTCCAGTGCTGTCAGCAGCAAAATCATTGCTGCCTTGAGACAGGTGGAAGAGGGTGTGGATGAAGCTCTTCGGAACCGGCTGCTGCGCGTTTCCGAAGGCGCCGCCAGCGCCGAGGCGATGTGCCAGTATTTTGAAAGCGAGTTTATTGACGCCACCCAGTCCGGAACCCATGCCATAAGAGTCCTGGGCGACATGGCATGGTTCCTCGATCATGGCCTCAGTCTGGCAGAATTGTCGGAGTTCGAAATACGTTACAACCACAATCTCGGCCGTCGTTTTCCCGTGGTCAGCCTGTGCCAGTATGATGCCCGCCGTTTCAATGGCAGTGGAATATTGATAGCCCTGAAGTCTCATGAAGATACCTTCAACTATCCACTGTCCCGGTTTATCAGTATCTAAAAAGGGGGCCCGGCATGATCCGCAAACGAATTTTTATCGCAACGGTACTGGCAATGGCCGTGCTCAGCGCTTGCCAGCCGGATAGTCGGCAATCAGTGCAAAACCCAGGTGATCCGGCAAGTGTGCAAGCCACTGCCCGCGATGCCAGCCTGGCTGCCAATGTGAGCGACCAGCGCCTGCTCAATGCCGCCGCCGAACCGGAACAGTGGTTGTCCGTCGGCGGTACCTATGAAGAACGCCATTACAGCAGTTTGACAGAAATCAACCGCGACAATGTGGATCAGCTGGGGCTGGCCTGGTACGCGGACTATGACACCAATCTGTCGCAGCAGGGGACTCCCCTGTACATCGACGGGGTCATTTATGTATCCACGGCCTGGAGCAAGGTCTATGCCTTTGATGCCCGCAATGGCACGCAGCTCTGGCAATACGACCCGAAGACCCCGGGCGAGATTGCGGCCAAGGTGTGCTGTGGCATAGTCAACCGTGGCATCGCAGCCTATGAGGGCAGGATTTATGTCGGGACGCTGGATGGCTATCTCATTGCTCTCGATGCCGGTACCGGCGAGGAAGTATGGCGCAAGCTCACCGTCGACCAGAGCAAACAGTACACGGTCACCAGCGCTCCGCGCGTCATCAAGGGCCAGGTGCTGATCGGTAAT
>JAVVEZ010000065.1:0-20258 GCA_032250895.1 Pseudomonadales bacterium
GACTCGATTTCCCACTCGCCTCGCTACGAACACCTGAGTCCGACAGGCTCCTGGCCTTAACACTTGAATCATACCGACAACGAGGGGTACGATGTTTGCCAATTTACGCTCTTTTGTTGCTTTATCGTACATATAGATCTGACTCACTGTTATGACTGCAAGTTCCGACCTCCTCCATCTCATCCGTCTGCAGGTCTGCGTCTATCACAACGCCAAAGTCTGCGGAAACTGGCTGATTCAGGAGCATGAACCGGGACGCACCTGCTTCCATGTGGTCACCGACGGCAGCTGTCGCCTGGAGGTTCCAGGACATTTGTCCACCCTGCTCAACACCGGTGATCTTCTGCTCTTCCCCCGCGAATTGCCCCACAGCATGGTGCCCCTGGAAGCCCAGGAAGGCCCGCAGCGACACCTGCGCTATGCCGAAGCCGACAAGATTCCGGGTACCGGTCTGCTCTGTGCAGCGGTCAGCTTCAGGCACAAGGCCAGCAATCAATTGCTGCAGGCCCTGCCACCCCTGGTGCTGATCCGCAACAATGACGACAACCCATGGCTGGAGCCTCTCTTGCATATGATCATCGGGGAAAGTGACGGCGACAAGCCGATGTCAGAGGTCATTCTTGAACGGCTGTGCGAACTTCTGTTTACCTACGCACTTACCCACTTCATCAATAACTTGCCTCCCCAGACCAATCTGCTGGCCCTGCATACCCACCCCCGCCTTGCCAATACGCTCAATGCCATCCATGCCAGTCCTGCGGCTCATTGGACCCTGGAAAGCATGGCCAAACATGCCGCCCAGTCCCGCACGCTGTTCGCCAGGACTTTCAAGCAATCCAGTGGCTGGACCCCCATGCAATACCTGACCTGGTGGCGTATGCAACTGGCCTGGAGCTTGCTGGAGTCGGGGAAAGCCGTCGCCAAGGTGGCAGAGGACGTCGGTTATGAATCACTTGCCGCCTTTTCCAGAGCCTTCCGCAAGTGCTTTGCCCTCAGCGCCGGAGAAGTCCGGCGCCAGGCCCGCGAAACCCTGAAATAAAAAAGCATTCATATGCCGACCATTACATCAGGCTTCTCCGGCTTTCCCGGCGCCGCAACAGCAGATAGGCGGCCGGAATCACAAACAGGGACAGCAGCGGCGCGGTGATCATGCCGCCCACCATGGGCGCGACGATCCGGCTCATCATCTCACTGCCGGTGCCGCTGCCCCAGAAAACGGGCAACAAACCCGCCACAATGACAGCAACGGTCATGGCTTTGGGGCGCACCCGCAGCACGGCGCCCTCCCGGATGGCATCATGCAGGGCGGCTTCACTTGCCCTGCCGGCATCAATACGAGCTTGCCAGGCCTGTTTGAGATAGACCAGCATGATGACCCCGAACTCCGCAGAGACCCCGGCCAGCGCAATAAAACCGACACCGGTGGCTACCGACAGATTGAAACCCATCCCGTACAGAAACCAGACCCCACCGGTCAATGCAAACGGCAGCGTAGCCAGGATCAACAAGGCTTCATCCGTGCGCGCAAAGGTCAGGTAAAGCAGTACGAAAATAATCAGCAAGGTCACCGGCACCACTACCTGCAGGCGGGCATTGGCGCGTTCAAGAAACTCGAATTGTCCGGAATAGGACAGGCTCATGCCGGGATCGAGCCTGACGTCACGAGTGACAGCCGCACGCAGATCGGCGACCACCGAGGCCAGATCCCGGCCCCGGACATCCACATAGACCCAGGCACTGAGGCGGGCATTCTCGCTCTTGAGCATCGGCGGGCCATCTGTCACATGAATCCTGGCGACGGTCCCCAACGTGATCTGGCTGCCGGCAGCCGTCAGTATGGGCAGGCTTGCCAGTCTTTCGATACTATCGCGCCACTCCCGTGGATAGCGCAGGTTGATCGGAAAGCGTGCCAGGCCCGACACTATCTCGCCGACGTTTTCACCGCCGATCAGGCCGGATACCATGGACTGTACTTCGGCAATATTGAGCCCGTAACGGGCCGCCGCCACCCGGTCGATATCCACGTTGACATAGCGGCCCCCACTCAGGCGTTCGGCCAGGGCCGATGAAACCCCCTGCACGCGCTTCGCGGCCTGCTCGACCTTCTGCGCAACACGCTCTATGGCCCTCAGATCACTGCCGGCAATCTTGACCCCTATCGGACTCTTGATGCCGGTGGCCAGCATATCGATGCGATTGCGAATCGGCGGAATCCAGATATTCGTCAAGCCCGGTACCTGCACCACACGATCCAGTTCCTCCACCAGTTTTTCCGGTGTCATGCCGGCCCGCCAGTCACTGCGCGGGTGAAACTGTATCGTGGTCTCGAACATTTCGAGCGGCGCCGGATCGGTAGCCGTTTCGGCACGTCCGGCCTTGCCGAAGACCCGCGCCACCTCGGGCACGGTCTTGATCAGGCGATCGGTCTGCTGCAAGAGCTCTGCCGCCTTTTGCGCGGACAGCCCCGGCAGGGCGCTGGGCATATACAGCAGGTCACCTTCATCCAGTGGCGGCAAAAACTCACCCCCGAGTTGGCTCACCGGCCACCAGGAAGTCAGGAAAACCAGCCCCGCCAGCCCCAACGTGGTTTTGGGCCAGGCCAGAACATGATTCAGCACCGGCTGGTAAAGACGAATCAAAGCCCGGTTGAGCGGATTGCGGGCTTCCGCCGGCAGACGGCCTCTGATCCAGTATCCCATCAACACCGGCACCAGCGTCACCGACAGCCCGGCTGCCGCCGCCATGGCATAGGTCTTGGTAAACGCCAGCGGGCCAAACAGTCTGCCTTCCTGCGCTTCCAGCATGAACACCGGGATGAACGACAGGGTGATGACAAGCAGCGCGAGAAAGAGAGCCGGACCGACTTCGACGGCGGCCTCACTCATCACCTGCCAGCGCTCCTCACCCGCGAGCACCCGATCCGGGTGCCGGTGTTGCCAGGCCTCGATCCTGCGGTGGGCATTCTCGATCATCACAATCGCCGCATCCACCATCGCGCCAACGGCAATGGCAATGCCACCCAGCGACATGATATTGGCATTGATGCCCTGCTGACGCATCACGATGAACGCAATCAGCACGCCCAGGGGCAGCGAGATGATGGCGACCAGACTGGAACGCAGGTGCCACAGAAACAAGGCGCAAACCAGCGCCACCACGATGAATTCCTCTATCAGCTTGCGGCTCAGATTGGCCACGGCCCGGTCGATCAGCTCGCTGCGGTCATAGGTCGTGACGATGTCCACGCCTTCCGGCAGACTCGCCTGCAACTGTTCGAGCTTGCTGCGCACTGCTGTTATCGTGTCCCGCGCATTTTTGCCCGAGCGCAGGATCACCACCCCACCGACCACTTCCCCCTGCCCATCCAGTTCGGCCAGCCCCCGCCGTATTTCCGGGCCAAGCTGGACATGGGCGACATCACCCAGGGTAACGGGCACGCCATTGACCAGTTTCAATGGAATGGCCTTGAAATCGTCCAACGACTTCAGATAACCACTGGCACGCACCATCATTTCCGCCTCGCCCAGTTCCAGCAGGGCGCCGCCGCTTTCCTGATTGGCCTGCTGCACAGCCGTACGGACCTGCGCATAAGTGATCCCTTGTGCCACCAGCCGGATCGGATCGAGCACCACCTGGTACTGACTGACCATGCCCCCGACCGTGGCAACTTCAGCCACATTGGCCACCGTTTTCAACTCAAACTTCAGAAACCAGTCCTGCAGGCTTCGCAGTTGCGCCAGGTCATGCCGGCCACTGCGGTCAACCAGCGCGTATTCATAGATCCAGCCCACGCCGGTGGCATCCGGCCCCAGTGACGAACGTGCGATGGCCGGCAGTTGTTCCTGCACCTGACTGAGGTATTCCAGGACGCGCGAACGCGCCCAATAAAGGTCGGCTCCATCCTCAAACAGCACATAGACGAAGCTGTCGCCGAAAAACGAAAAGCCACGCACCGTCTTCGCCCCCGGCACCGACAGCATCGTGGTCGACAGCGGATAGGTCACCTGATCCTCGACGATCTGTGGCGCCTGGCCGGGGTAGCTGGTACGGATGATGACCTGAACATCCGACAAATCAGGCAGGGCGTCGATGGGCGTGTCTCTGAGCGACCAAAAGCCCCACAAGGCGAACAGGACCGTTGCCATCAGCACCAGCACCCGGTTGCTCACCGACCAGCGAATCAGCGCAGCGATCATGGCTGTTCTCCTGCTTCCTCAGAGTCAGCGTCCGGCTCTGCGGACAGTTCGATGCGCTCGATCAGCAAACCGCTCCGACTCTGACTGGCCGCCACCCGCACCCGGTCGCCGACCTTCAGATTCAGGCTCAGATCCGGGTCAGCCAGTGGAAACGTCATGGTCATGCCCGGCATGCCCAGGGATTCGAAAGGCCCATGTGCCAGGGTAATCTGGCCATCGTCAAGGGCTTCTATCGTGGCGTCCGCTTCATGCAATGTGCTTTGGGGCAGGGCTGCCCGAGACGACACGGCAGCCAGAGGCCTGTCCTGAACACCGTTCAGACTGGCCTCCGAATCCAGCAGGAATTGCCCGCTGGCAACGACCTGCTGGCCCTCTTCCAGGCCCGCCGTGATGACGGTAAATTCCCCGGACTCAGCCCCCACACCAACCTCAACCGGAACGAAGCTGCCCGCCTCCTGTGCCAGCATGACCACATTGCGTTTGCCGGTGCGGATGATGGCCTCGGTGGGCACCGTCAGTGCCGTGGCAGTAGAATCCCCCATCAATTTTACCTGCGCCGACATGCCGGGACGCAGGCGTCCCAGCGCATTGGGCAGTTCGACCCTGACGCGCAAACTGCGGCTGCCTGCCGCCAATGTCGGCAGAATGGCGATCACATCACCCGTGAAGAGCTCATCAGGAAAGGCGCTCAACTGCACCTGCGCCTGGCTGCCCACCTGCACCCGTTCAGCCAGTGCTTCCGGAACCGCCACTTCGAGCCAGACACTCTCCAGACCATTGATGCGGGCCAGGGTCTGGCCTGCCTGTACACTCATGCCGGCACGCACCTCGAGGGCTTGCAGCATGCCCGCCCGGGACGTGTTCAAGACCACTCGGCTGCGAACCTCGCCACTGCGCTCCAGCTCCCGGATCAGGTCCCGGGGCATGCCCAGCAGATCCAGACGCTGACGGGCGGCCTCCAGCAAATCCTCATCACCGCTGTCACGCACCGCCAACAGCTCATATTGTGCCGCCGCCCAGGCCGGTACCAGCAATTCGACCAGAGGCTGCCCGGCACGCACGACATCCTCCGGGGCCAGTGGCCAGACGCGCTCGACGAAGCCGTCGACCCGGGCCTGTTCCACAGTGACTGTCCTCTCGTTGAAACCGAGCAGGCCGGTGGCATCGACGCTGCTCACCAGCTCCACCCGCCTGACCTCGGCCAGACGCAGTCCCAGATTCTGCCTTACCCTGGCATCGATCCGGACGGTGTTTGCCGCCGCCTTGTCGTCATCCCGGTAGCGAGGTACCAGAGCCATATCCATGAAAGGTGACTGTCCCGGCTGGTCAAAGCGCTGTTGTGGATACATCGGATCGTACCAATAGAGGACCTCCCGACCTGCATCCCCGGCCGTCATGGCAGCCGATTCCATGGTCCCGGGCATGCTCATGCCATCCTGCCGTTCTGCCCACCAATAACCACCCAGCGTCCCCAGCAAGCCGGCACTGATAACGGTGACACCCAGGATGGCACGCCTTGTGTTTGTCTGCATTCTGCTCATTGTGATTCTCCTACCCGATTGCCATCCGGATCGTTGAACATAAGGTACATATCTGTTGCCAGTTGCTGGCGTTCGCCCGTGAGCGTGATGGTTTGCAGTTCGATGTCGATACGCTCACGGCGCGCGGCGACCACGGCGTCCAGGGAACCCACACCACCGCGCCAGGAAGCCAGTGTCAATGCCACTTTCTCGTCTGCCAGCGGTATCAGGCTCTGGTGCTGACGCCTGAGATTACTGTCCAGGCGCGCCAACTCGGCCAGGGCCGACTCCAACTCGGCCTGGTACTCACGCCGTACGGCCTCCCGCTCGCTGTCCAGGGCCATCCGTTCGGCACGCCGGGCCGCGATCAGCGGAGACTGCCGTGAACCCTGCCACAATGGCAGATCAAAACTGAGTTGGAACGACATCATATTGCTGAATTGGGAACCACGCCGTTGGTAGGCAAGTTCCACGGCCCAGTCGGGCCGTCTGGAAGCTTCGGCTTCTGCCACCTCGGCATCGAGCAGCTCTGCTGCCGGTTCAAAGGATTCCACTTCGGGATGATGCTGCAAGCCAAGGCGCAGGGTTTCATCATCCAGCGTCCATTCCGGTACGTCGCCAAGCAATGGCGACTCTGCCGCTGCACCGATATAACGCCGCAACTGCGCAATCGCACGTTCCCGGGTGGCCAGCAATTTATCCCGCAGCAATTCAATTTCGACAGCTTCCTGACGCGGCGCCACCACATCCTCTGCCCGCCCCGAGCCACCGGCCAATTGTGCCTTCACAGTCTCGGCAAACAGATGGTTCTCGGTCCGCAGATGCTCGATATGGCTCAGGTGCAGCTCGGCAGTATGCCGGGCGATCCAGGCTGACGCTGTGTTGCGCAGTACCGTCAGCTGTGTGACCCGTGTTTCTGCCTCGGCCATGCCCACCCGGGACTCGGCCTGGCTGACCCGGGCTGCAAGCCGGGCGCGATTGGGCAGTTCCTGCGACAAGCCGATCCGGCGCATGGTCATGGAATCACGGTCCACGCGGAAACGATCAGCCGTGTCCACCGGCAGGTTGTCGATACCCAGCAGCAGTTGCGGATCAGGCAGTTCGCCTGCCGGCACCACAGTCTGACGGGCAGCCTGGACATTGACCTGGTCCGCGACCAGGGCCGGGGCCTCGCGCAGCGCCAGGGCCAGCGCCTCGGCAAACGACAGCTCAGCGCCATGAGCGAGGCCACTCAGGCTGCCCAGCAACAAGATCAGGGAGGTGCCCCCGGCGCACGCGCACCTGAGGGCAAGGTCGTGAAGAAATTTCATGTTCTGACTCCGAACGCAGTGCTTTTCATCAAACAAGCGGCGATAGCGCAAGCGGGAATGGGCCCGGCTGCTTCAGGGAATCAGCGTGTCGGTGGCCGCCAGACAGCGGCGAGCTGGAGGCTGGGAGATGTTGCCGGAAGCGGCGGTGGATATTGACGGGTGGGTCTTGGCATCACAGTGGCATGAGAAGACAGAACAGTAACGAAAACACTGCAAGCCGAGCATTCAGGCCCCATTTCGCAGAAAGCAGGAGCGTCGGCGGCGGCATCCGCCGTCTGGCAGCAATGATCGGACAGGAGCCCGTCAGTTGACATAGCCCCCGGCATCTGATCATGATCATGCAGCATCTGATCATGATCATGCAGCATCTGATCGTGAGCAGCGGATAGCGGCATCTGCATCATCATCGGGCAGGCAGTGGCCGACAGCAGCGCCTGCGCAAATCCCTGAAGCGGAATCACGATGCACAGAAGCAGAATGATCAGATGTCGACGTCGCATCGGACTACCTTAGTGTATCCTCATGGGTGATGCAAGCAAACGCGTATACGAATCTCATTCCGGTGTATCTGCAGCTGCGTGGCTTTTCAGGAAAATCTGCAAGTCTTTGACGTCCACCTCCTCCTCGGTGTTGATGTGCACCACAACGTTTTTCTCCTGCCTCGTCAGAGGCTCTGCCTTCTGCAGTTGATGCTGCATGATCTCCAGGCCGGCTTCGGAGACTGAAGTCTCCGCTTCCTGTCTGTGTTGCAAGCGTTCGCGGATGGTCTGCGCGCTGGCATGACAGTCCAGTATCACGAAAGGAACTCCTTTGGCGGCAGCCAGTTCAGCAAAAAGACGGCGCCATTTTTCAGCCAGAAAGGTCGCATCCACAAGCACCGGATACGATAGTGCCAGTAAAGTCCGGGCGCTTTCCACAAGGGCCGCAAAGGTTCTGCGCGAGGCCTCGGCGCTGTAGATATTGACACCGATGCCGGAGCCGCTTTTGGCCTCGGGGGACAAGCCGAACAGCCGCTTTCTTTCCACATCGGAACGCAGGCGGATGGCCCCGACTGCGCCCGCGACGACCGCAGCGACCGTCGATTTTCCCGTGCCGGAAACCCCATGCATAATGGCCAGGAAGGGGGACGGCACGTCCAGGTAAGACAGCGCCAGATCAATATAGCGCCCATATTCGGTTCTCGCCGCCGTCATCGACGCCGTCGTTTGGTCGGCGCTCAGGCTCAGCAGTTTCACCTTGGCCCGCACCATGGCCCGGTAAACCTTGTAAAAATTCAATACCTGCAAGCCCGGGTAGTCACCCGTATATTCAAGGTAGCTATTCAATAAGTTGTTGGCCAGGGCAGGAAGATGTTTTTCTTCCAGGTCCATCAACAGAAATGCCAGCTCCGACTGGGTATCGATCCAGCGCAGCTCCGGGTTGAATTCCAGGCAGTCGAACAGCGTGATATGGCCATCGATCCTGGCGATGTTCGCCAGGTGCAGATCGCCATGACATTCCCTGATCCAGCCCGAGCGCTGCCGTTGCTCAAAGACCCCCGCCAGGTCCTTTGCCTGCTGTTCTGTCCAGCAGCGCAGGCGCTCCAGATCGTCCAGCGCGGTCTTGTCCGACAGCAGGGGCTCGATCTGCCTGAAGTTTTCCAGCGCGGCATGGTGAATGGAATGCACACTGCCGTATTCCAGCCTCTTTTTTGGGTCTTGCTTTTTAGCCAGTCCGGGCTCTGCCTTCGCAGCCACATCAGTGTGAAAATCCGCAAGCTTTTTGGCCAGCGCTGCAATATCCCGCTCCTGCAACTGTCCCCTTTCCGCCAGTGCATCAAGCAGATTTTCCTGCGCAAATTGCTGCATTTTCACGGCATATTCCAGCACCGGTCCGGTGCCGTCCACGCGGGGCTCGTCGACACTGCCCGTGATGGGCACCACGGCCAGGTAAAGCTCGTCACTGAAGCGTGAATTCAGCCGCAACTCTTCCTCACAGTAAAACCTGCGCTGTGCCAGACTGGAAAAATCCAGGAAACCATAGTTCACCGGCTTCTTGATTTTATAGGCAAAAGACCCGGTCAGCAGCACCCAGGAAATATGCGTTTCAAGCAGCCGTATCGTTCCGGTCTGATGGGAGTAACAGGCCGGGGACAGCAAGGCATCTATCAGTTGCGAAGACATGGAATATGCTCACTTGGCTAATGATTGGCGGGCATGATAACCCATGCCGGCACCCAGCCACACATCAAGGCCGGTACCGTCGCCTGAATTCCAATAGAGTGAATTCCAGCAGAGTGGCTTTTCCTGCGTTTTGGTCTTAAACTTCTGTCTGCAAAAAAAGTGTCAACTGTCAACACAAACCCAAGCTGCCTGCAGATGAAATTCATAGATCTTTTCCCCAAGACCATTGGCATTGTTCAATTGCAGACCCTGACTCCCGACCTGATTCTGCGTGGCATCGAACACATAGAACGCAGCAGCAAGGTCGAACTGGGCGTGAACGGTTCCTATACCAGCGACCAGCAACTGCTGGAACAGGAGCTGTTCAGGGAGATAAAACAGGAAATCTGCACGCTCTGTAAAACCTATGCCGAAGGTTATTCGCATATCGTGCAGGAAATCGGCATCTGCAATTCCTGGGGCAATGTCGTCGACCACGGACAGTGCATCCCTGCCCATAAACACAACAACAGTTACATCAGCGGTTCATTTTATCTGACCGACGGCTCCACTCTCGCCATCACCAATTCAGATTTCAACGAGCTTTTCGGATTCATGCCGCAGGTAAAATCCGGCAATTACCGCTCCAGAGAGGTCTACTGCATCGACCCCGAACCCGGCATGCTCATCATGTTTCCGTCAGCGCTGTACCACAGTGTGTCGAAATCCCGCAGCTACAACAAACGATACTCGATCGCCTTCAATACCATTCCACTGGGCCCGACCGGCATGCCAACCGGCCTGTTCGATCTGAGCATCAACCGCAGCGCCCACTGATACAACTGTCATGACCTTGTCTTCTCTTCAATACCGCCGGTACGGGACGAATTTTCGGCATCCCCCCATTTTGTAATCTGAAATTTTATGTTAGTTTTTGTCTCCCTCCCGCAACTCGGCAAGAGCGAGGCAGTATACGGGGAAAGACGAACAACGATATTGACCAATGGGGAGAATATCATCGTGTTTCATACTGCGCCACCCGGCACCGGAGTTCTGCCGGCGACACTTCTGATAGGCCTCGGCCTGTTTTGTCTTCCCCTTGCCGGACTGTCACAGCCGGAAGTATCCGCATCCCAGCTGTTTTTTGACGCACGCCCCATACCCACTGGCCCCGCGCCGGATTCCGGGCAGCACACGGCCACGGCTGAATCCAGCGCCGCGGATGAATCAGATAGGGATTTGACACTCAGCATCAATGAGTATCTGACGTCCATCAGCGAACTTGAAACCGATCTCGGCCCCTATTCAAATGAGCTGATGGAAGCCAGTCAGTCCGTGGGTCTGCTTTACCAGCAGCAGGGTGAGCATGGAAAAGCGATTGATTTCCTCCACCAGGCCCAGAGCATCAGCCGTATCAACAATGGTCTGAACTCACTTCAGCAGGTTCCCATCATCGAGGCCCTGACGGACAGCTATATGGCATTGGGCGAACTCGGCCATGCCGATGAAATGCAGGAATCCCTGGTGTCCATCCATAAGGCACTGTATGGAGAAAGGAGTGTAAAAGTGGTCCATTCACTGCTGGAGCTGGGCGACTGGAATTTGAATGCCTTCTTTGCGCGCCGCAATATCGTCTCCGATATCAGCCGGCCTGACAGCAGGGACATCGCCTTCTTCGTTGATCCGACCAGCAGCAGGGGCTACTACGTGCCAACCGAAATCAACCCGGAAAAAACCTCTGTTTACAAAGTGTATGAGGCCCAGAACAATTTCCTCGACGCCCTCAACATCCTGCGCCAGAATCGTGCCTATTCCCATCCGGATGTCGAGGAGATCGAAAAAAAGATAGCTGCTACCTACTTCATCCGTACCCATCAGGAGGACATCATCTACGACCCCGATTTCTACCTGACTCGAAGGCGCAGCGAGACCGGCAGCCGCCTGGATCGCAGTTCGATCAACCTGATCAACTCCAAGGACTATCAGTACGGCCGCGAATCCCTCGAGCGCATCATCAATAACCATGTGCGCTACAATGGCGACAACGCGACAGAGTTGACGGCTGATGCCCTGGTGAACCTGGCCGACTGGGATTTACTCTACAAACACAAGTCCAGGGCCTTGAAACAATACCAGGAAGCCTATGCGTATATGGCAGAAAATGACAATGACAAGGAACAGCTTACCCGACTGCTGATGCCGGCAATCCCTGTGGTACTCCCCGAATTCATCGCCGCCCCCCACAGCCGGGAACGCTTTGGTGTGCCCGCAGACGCCGACGTGGACTATGTCGGCTACATGGATGTTTCCTATGTGATCAGCAAGTATGGCGCCGCCAAAAAGGTAAAGGTGCTGAACAAATCCGGGACCGTCACCAAGGCCATGCAGATCAGGCTGCTGCGCTATGTGCGCAGCATGCAGTTCAGACCGCGCTTCGACGCCGGCAAGGTCATCAGCACGCCCATTGCCCTGCGCTATTATTTTGGCAATCCCAGGGCACTGAAGCAGGGTTGAAGCCCTTATTCGCCGATCCCGGTCAGCCTTCGTTTTTTACTCCGGCAAGCCGAACACGAACAGGCCGGCACCGGCAGACACCGCGATATATTGCCGACCGTTGATTTCATAACTGATCGGACCCGAGGCAACCTGCCCGCCCAGACTCTGCTTCCAGAGCATGGTGCCGTCACGGGCATCCAGCGCATAGAAGTAACCTTCCCGGCCACCGGCAAAGACCAGGTTACTGGCCGTACTCAGTACTCCGCTGTCCGTCACATCGCTCATATCAAACTTCCAGACGATGTCTCCGCTGTGCGGGTCGATGGCCTGAATTGCGCCATAGCCTTCTTCCGGCAGACGCACATTGGTCGGGCGGGTTCCCAGTGCCGGCATTGCCATGGTGGGAAAGGCACCGACGAACTGCTGGCCAGGTTCATACTCGACCTCACGCTTGGTGTACACGGAGAAGGTGTCCACCCACGAGGGGACATAGAACAATTGGGTGACAGGACTGTAGGACGGTGGATACCAATTGGTCGCGCCCTGGTTATTGGGCATGATCAGGGTTCCTTCCTCGGTCGGAGACAGTACCCTGTTGGGACGTCCCTTCTCATCAAAACCGTTCATCCAGTTGACTTCGACAAAGGGTTTTCCGAGCAGGAACTGGCCGTTGCTGCGATCGATCACATAGAACAAACCGTTGCGGTTGGCCCACATCAGCACCTTGCGCTGGCGGCCCTGCCAGTTCAGTTCAGCCAGCACCGGGACCTGCGTGGAGTCGTAGTCCATTTCATCGTGGGGCGTGAACTGATAGTGCCATTTCAACTCGCCCGTATCGGCATCGAGTGCCACCACTGAATCCGTATACAGGTTGTCGCCGGGGCGGGAATCACCATTCCAGTCGGGACCGGGATTGCCCACCCCCCAATAGGTCAGGTTCAGTTCCGGATCATAGGAACCGGTAACCCAGATGGAACCCCCACCGGTACGCCAGGCCTGCTGTGCCGGATCAGACCAGCTCTCAAAGCCCTTTTCGCCGGGGCCTGGCACGGTATTGAAGCGCCAGGCTTCCTTGCCGGTTTCCACATCGTAGGCGGCAATGAAACCACGGATGCCATACTCGCCGCCCGCCGGCCCCACGATCACCTTGTCCTTGACCACCAGGGGCGCCAGGGTCAGGGCATAACCCAGGGCCGCCGGGCCGACTTCGACATCCCATTTGAGCTGGCCGCTGCGCGCATCCAGGGCCAGCAGGTGCCCGTCGATGGCGCCCATGAACAGTGTATTGCCATGCACGGCCAGGCCCCGGTTGACCCGGCCACAGCACACCCGGGCATCGGGGCCGGGGGTATAGGAATAGGTCCAGAAAACCCGGCCGGTAAGCGGATCCAGCGCCAATACATCATTGGGCGGCGACACCGTGTACATCACGCCATCAAAGACCAATGGCGTTGCTTCAAACTTCTCCGCCGCCCCGGCACGGGAACGTACCTGGTAGATCCATTCCAGTTTGAGGTCGCCGACATTGGCGGGTGTGATCCGGGTCAGCGTGGAGTGGCGATTACTGGCATAGCCCCCGGAATACATGAGCCAGCTTTCCGGTTCCCCGGCAGCCTCGAGCAGACGTTCACTGCTGACCTGGGCCTGGCTCAGGCCCGCAACCATCGAAAATGCCAGGGCCAGCAGAAAAGCAAAGGATTTGACGTATTTCATTGTGCGTTCTCACCTCTCAACGTAAGCATGTAGGCCACCAGATCAGCCACCTGATCCGCTGTCAATAAGTCCCGGTAAGAGGGCATCGGGGAAGCAATGAAGCCATAGCTGTCCAGTTCCGATTTGAAATAGGAGACCAGTTTTTCCTCATTGTTGAGCAACTGGACTGAATGCGTATCCTGATTCAGCAGTTTGCCGCTGACCGTCGCTCCGCCCGCAATACTGACCTCGAAGAAGCGATCCCCGGCCCGCACTTCCGCATTGGGTTCGAGCAGGGACAGTTCCAGCGCGCCGGGACTGCGCTGAGCGCCAATACTGCCCAGGTCCGGACTGAGCAGGGCGCCGCCGCTGTTCACGCCATGGCAGCTACTGCATTGAGCGCGGCCCTCGAACAGGGTCCGGCCCCGGGCGGCATTCCCCACCCGCACTTCACGCTCATCCGCCAGGCTGACGCCGGCCCTGGTGGGCAGCGTGCGCAGAAAGGCAACAGCGGTCCGGATCTGGCCGGTGGACAGTGTGGTGTGCGGCGGCATCAGGGTATTGGGGATGCCGGTGCGAATCACGCGAATCAGATCTTCGTCGGTACTGCCGCGGCGAAAGCGTCCCGTGCTGAGGTTGGCACCCTCCACGGCATCCCCCTTATCGCCATGGCAACCCAGACAGTTGGCCTGATACACCCCCTGCCCGGCTTCGATATCAGCCGGCGCATAACTATGTTCCTGGGCGGCAAGTTCCCTGCCCCCAAGCAATAGAACCGCCATCCCCATGACGGTTAACAGCTTTCCTGCTCCCACTGGCGCCATTTTCACTGCTGCCCCCTGTTTGTTTGTTATGAGCGCTTACTTGTCATATCTGTTTTTGTTGTGGCCGGATTTCATGGCTGCCGGAAGCCTAAATCAGTTCCCGGACTGAAGCAATATTTAAAATGTCCATGGCAGCGCGGATTCAGCCCTGCTGATATACCCGCCGGACTTCCCAGGCAATGAGCCTGATGCCTTTCCTGAGCAGCTGCGCATCCTGGGCATAGGAAATGCGCAGACATTGCCGGGTATGGGACCAGTCCTGCATCAGACCGGGGAAGCAATTGTGCCCGGGAATCACCAGCACCCCCTGCTGCTTGAGACGCTCGTACAGCTGCTGGCTGCTGATCGGAAGGTCCTTGAACCACAACCACAGAAAGATCGCCCCTTCCGGTTTATGGATGTAAAACGGCAGACCTGCCAGTTCTGTAACGAACCAGTCCATGGCCTGCAGGGCACGATCACGATAATAGGGCATGATCAGCTCACGGCTCAGACGCAGAATGTCTCCGTCTGCAAACAAATACCGGGCCAAGGCAGGCCCCAGGTTGCCACAGGCGAGGTTCAGGATGGTGTTGGCACTGGCATAGGCCTGTATCAGTTCTTCACTGGCGACGATAAAGCCGCTGCGCGCACCCGGCAAGCCCAGTTTGGACAGGCTGAGGAGCAGGATGATGTTCTCATTCCAGAGCGGGTTCACCGGCGTAAAAATAATGTTGGGGAAGGGTGTGCCATAGGCCCCGTCAATGATCAGGGGCACAGCATGCGTCCTGGCCAGCTGATCGAGATGGGCCATTTCATCGTCGGTCAGGACATTGCCCGTGGGATTGGTCGGGCGTGACACACACAGGGCCGCGGTCCTGGAGGTGATCTTCAAGGCCTCGAAATCCACCCGGTACTTGAATACATGCTCATCCAGAATTTCCAGTGCAGGCCGGGACGCACTGAAAAAATCCGGCTCCAGGCCAATATCGGTATAGCCAATATATTCCGGGGTCAGAGGCAATTGTATCTGGCGCTGGACACCATCGGCATGACGGCCGGCCAGCATGTTGGCCAGGATGAAAAAAGCCGTCTGACCGCCGTTGGTCAGTGCGATATTACGGGCCGTCACCGGCCAGCCATACTCACTGCCCAGCAGGTCGGCCAGTTGTTTCAGCAAGGCCTCATCGCCCTGTGGTGGCTGGTATTTTCCCAGCAGGGCATGCACTTGCCCGGGATCCCTGGACAGACTTTGCAGCCGGGTCTGAAACACCGCTTCCAGCGCCGGAATGCGGGCCGGGTTGCCGCCTCCCAGGGCAATCATGTCCGGATTGAGCAACAGTGCCCTGCCCATGTCCTCCATCAGGTCCACGATGCCCGACCGGCCACTGTATTTCTCGCCAAACAAGGACAATTTCATAAATTAGGGAGCGCCCCGGTCATAACACAATGCTAGTGCTGCAACCTGGAGGTAGTGGAACAAAATGAAAGTGATGGATTCGTGCCTGTGGCAAGGCGCAAGCCGCTGCTAAGGCTGGTTGCCTTTGCAAGGCTTGCAACGCTGCCACGGGTGCGAAGACGCGCTTTCATGTTTCAGTATTTCCAGGTTGCAGTACTAACCCGCCTGCGCGGGATAATGGCTACGATACCATACGAAGAGGACGGCGAGACGAATTTCCTGGCTCAGTGGCGTGCAGGTTTACAGCGGCTTGCGGAACTTCAGGGTCATGCGGTCACTCTCGCCGATGGCCAGGACTTTCTCGCGCAGGCTGCGGTTGAAGAAGGTGCCCTTGAGCACCGGCGGCAGCGAGTACAGGCCATCGGGATAATCCTTGGTGTCCAGGGGATTGGCGTTTATTTCGGATTTTTCCACAAATTCAAAACCGACACTTTCTGCCAATGCGATCACGTAGCTCTCCTTGACATAGCCATTTTCCGATTTGGGATCCTGCTCCCGCGTTTCAAATTCACGGTGATCCACTATGCCAAAAATACCGCCGGGCTTGAGCATTCGGTATAGTGCCGCGTAGTACGACAGCAAGGGCTTGTCATAAATCAGAAAGCCATGGGCTCGAAACACCAGCACCCTGTCGGCAATGCCATCGGGTACCTCCTCGAGCGGGCCGGGAAAGGCTGAATCATCCGGCACCGGAATATAGGTCCCGGATGCCTGCAGGAAGGGCTCCAGAATGCTGCGATACCAGCCCCCCTGACCTCCAGGCCAGATTTCCACCACGGTCTGGTCGGGACGCAATTCAAAAAACAGCAGGGTTTCCACCGGGTGCCGGTAAGGGTTCCTGGCACGCAGACTTTCCGAACGGTGCTCGCTGTTGGCCAGGGCTTCCAGCCGGGCCCGGACCGTCTGTTCGTCGGCAGCCTGCGTGGAAACTGCCAGCAGACTGCTGCCAAAACCAATAAAGAAAAGATACAACACAGACCCGGTCTGAAATATTTTCCGCAACATCTGGTTCCCCTGACAGAACATATGAGCCTAAGCGGACCTTCCACGGCGGTGTTATCTTTCACTGCTGACGGAATTTTATTGCCCGATGATGCTGTCTTTCCAGAAAACGCATCATCGCGCACTTTCCACACAGATTATCTGGCGGAATCCAGCCTGTAAGCTGTTCTCCATCGGCAAGGTCGAGCATCCAATGAAACATAGAGCCGCCTGGCTCTGATAAGGTACACTGCTTTTACAAAGAATAAGCGAGGACAAGCTATGCGTTTCTGGTTTTTTGTGGCGACACTGATCATTGTGACAACGATCAGCATCGTCCAGCTCTTCTGGCCCCCGGTGCTGTGGTCCCTGATCATCGTCATCCCGCCCACCCTGATAGGCATTTACGATACCTTCCAGACCCGTCATTCCCTGCGCCGCAACTTTCCCCTGTATGCCCGGATGCGCTGGCTCATGGAAATTCTGCGCCCCTTCATCCAGCAGTATGTCGTGGAATCCGATACTGACGGGGCTCCCATCAGCCGGATGTTCCGCAGCATCGTCTATCAGCGCGCCAAGGGCGATATGGACAGCGTGCCCTTCGGCACCCGGCTCGACACCTATCGCAGCGGCTATGAGTGGATAGGCCATTCCATCTCCGCCATCACCCATGCCCAGGTAGAGGATCTGCACGTCACCGTGGGCGGGCCGGACTGCCGGCAACCCTACCGCGCCAGCATCCTCAATATCTCCGCGATGAGTTTCGGCGCCCTCAGCCGCAACGCCATTCTGGCGCTGAACCGGGGCGCCAAAATCGGAGGCTTCGCCCATAACACCGGTGAGGGTGGCCTCAGCCCCTACCATCTGGAGGGTGGCGGTGATCTGATCTGGCAGGTGGGCACCGGCTATTTTGGCTGCCGGGATCTGCAGGGCAGGTTTGCACCGCAGGCCTTCCAGGAAAAGGCCCGCCTGGATGTCGTTCGCATGATCGAAATCAAGCTGTCCCAGGGCGCAAAACCCGGCCATGGCGGCATTCTTCCTGCCGAAAAGAACAGCGCTGAAATTGCTGCCATCCGTGGCGTGGAACCCGGCACCCAGGTCGACTCCCCACCCGGCCACAGCGCCTTCGCTTCGCCCCGGGGCCTGCTCACCTTTGCCGCGCAATTGCGCGAACTCTCCATGGGCAAACCGATAGGCATCAAACTCGCCATTGGCCGCAAGAGCGAATTCATCGCCATCTGCAAGGCCATGGTTGAAACCGGCATCCTGCTCGACTTCATTACCGTGGACGGCGGTGAGGGCGGCACTGGCGCAGCACCCCTGGAATATGCCAATTCGGTGGGCATGCCCCTGCGCGAAGCCCTGGCCTTCGTCGACGACTGCCTCACCGGCTTCGATCTGCGGCAGCACATCAAGGTCATCGCTTCAGGCAAGATCCTTACCGGTTTTCATCTGGTCAAAAACCTCGCCCTGGGCGCCGATCTGTGCAACAGTGCCCGCGGCATGATGCTGGCCCTGGGCTGCGTGCAGTCGCTGGTCTGCAACACCAATCGCTGCCCCACCGGCGTGGCCACCCAGGATCCCAGGCTGTACCATGGCCTGGTCGTCGCCGAAAAAGACAGGCGGGTGGCTCTGTTTCATGAAAAAACCGTTCATGCCACGGCCGAGATCATTGCTTCGGCAGGTCTACGGCACACCCGTGAGCTAAACCGTACCCATATCTATCGCCGTGTCGATCAGCAAAAAATCTGTAGCTATGACGAGGTGTTTCCTTATGTGAAACCCGGTTCCTTTCTCAGTGAGAACCCGCCGGAAGCCTTCAAACTCTATCTTGACGAGGCCTCGATAGACCACTTCATGCCCGAACATTGCCTGACCAGAATGGATAACGAACCGCAGGTCATCAAATTACCGGACAACATTGAAAAAATACCACAGGAAGAAAAAACGTATGAAAGCATCTGACGCCTTCGTCAAAGCCCTGGAATCGGAAGGGGTCAAGTATATCTTTGGCATTCCCGGCGAGGAGAATCTGGATCTGTTGAATTCCCTGCGATCTTCCCCGATTCAGTTGATCCTGACCCGGCACGAACAGGCCGCCGGTTTCATGGCGGCCACTTACGGGCGCCTGACCGGCAAAACCGGCGTCTGTCTGGCCACCCTGGGGCCGGGTGCCACCAATCTGGTCACGGCCGCCGCCTATGCCCAGCTCGGCGCCATGCCGATGCTGATGATTACCGGGCAGAAACCGATAAAAGCCAGCAAACAGGGCGCCTTCCAGATCATCGACGTGGTCGACATGATGCGCCCCATCACCAAATATACCTGCCAGATCAGCAGCGGCCAGAACATTCCGGCCCGGGTCCGGGAAGCCTTCCGCTGTGCCGAGGATGAACGCCCCGGTGCCGTGCATCTGGAGCTGCCCGAAGACATTGCCCGCGAGGACATCGACAGCCCGGTCATTGCCCGCAGCCAATTCGAGGCCCCCTGGGCAAATGCCGACTCCCTGGCCAAAGTCGCCGGCATCATCCTCGCGGCCCGACATCCGCTGTTGCTGATCGGGGCCGGTGCCAACCGCCGTCATACCTGCATGGCTCTGACGGCCCTGGTGGAAAAAACCGGCATCCCCTTTTTCAGTACGCAAATGGGCAAGGGCGTGGTGGACGAGCGTCACCCGCTGTTTCTGGGCAACGCAGCCCTTTCCGGCCATGATTACCTGCATCGTGCCGTCGAAGCGGCCGACCTCATCATCAATGTCGGTCACGATGTCGTGGAAAAACCCCCCTTCATCATGGGGGAGTATCATGACGGCGAACTCCCCCATGCCGAAGGCGCCGCGCAGGCTGGCGCCGCCACGGTCATCCATGTCAACTACATCACCGCCACCATCGATGCCGTCTACCATCCCGAATACGGTCTCATCGGTGATATCGCCCACAGCATCGAACAATTGAACAAGCTCCTCTCACCCCAGCCTCACTGGGACTTCTCCCGCTTCATGAAAGTCAAGCAGAAGCTCGATGAGCACCTGCTCGATGGCGTGGACGACGAACGCTTTCCGGTCTACCCTCAGCGTCTGGTGGCCGATGTGCGCAAGCTCATGCCGGATGACGGCATCATTGCACTCGACAATGGCATCTACAAAATCTGGTTTGCCCGCAATTATCGCGCGCACCAGTCCAACACCGTGCTGCTGGACAATGCCCTGGCCACCATGGGCGCCGGGCTGCCCTCTGCGATCGCTGCCAAGATCGTGCATCCCAAGCGCCGGGTCATGGCCATCTGCGGTGATGGTGGTTTCATGATGAACTCCCAGGAGCTGGAAACCGCCGTCAGGCTGAAGCTGGACCTGGTGGTACTGGTGTTGCGTGACAACGCCTTCGGCATGATCAAGTGGAAACAGGCCAATATGGGCTTCGCCAATTTTGGCCTTGATTACGGCAATCCCGATTTCGTACAGTATGCCAGCAGTTACGGCGCCCAGGGCCATCGTCCGAACAGTGCAGCAGAACTGCTGCCCCTGCTGGAATCCTGCTTCAATACCCCGGGTGTCCATCTGGTGGATCTGGCCGTGGATTACCGTGACAATGACCGCATCCTCAATCATGAAATCAAGGAAAAGAGCCGTGCGCTCTAGGAACTGCCCATGTCACGTCTGAT
>JAVVEZ010000066.1:0-20231 GCA_032250895.1 Pseudomonadales bacterium
AATGGACTCGATTTCCCACTCGCCTCGCTACGAACACCTGAGTCCGACAGGCTCCATAGGATCTCTGTCAGCGGGAGCATCGTCTGAAATCAGCTTTCCGGAAGAATTGACGCAAACTTGCACCGATAACTCAGATCAAGGTATAAGTCAGTCACAATGACAAGAACAGGCTGGAGCCGAATTGAAACCCGGTTTTTCTACAGCCTCGTTAAGGCCACCGTAGCCATCATGGAGTGAAGCTTGCGAACAAACTTTGTCCTGGTAGATTTCGAGAATGTGCAACCAAAGGATATAGGTCTGCTGAAGGACGGACCCTTTAAGTAAGGTGAAGGCCTTATCGCGATCAGGCCCAGGTTCCTGGCCAGGCTTTGATAAGAGATTGCTTCAGAGTCTCTTGCCGGCCGCATCCAGTTCGACCGCCACACCATCGAGTTGCAACTGCCCCTTGTGGTCCAGCAGGCTCACCATGATGGCCACCAGGCCAGACACCAGAAAGGCCGGGAAGAGGACGTCCAGCGCTTCCAGATAGGCGGTTCCATTCGTCCAGCCCAGGACCTGGAGCAGGGGAGGCGCGGCAAACTTGAACAGGGGAACCGCCAGAAAGCCGGCGACCATCGCAAGCTTTGCGGCAAGCGCGGTCAGTCTGCGCCAGTACAGGCTCAGGATGATCACCGGGCAGAAGGTTGCCGCAATCCCCGACCAGCCGAAGATGATGATCCAGAATACCCCGTTCTCGGCATCGTGCAGCAGAATGCCCATGCCGATGGCATAGGCCAGCAGGGCCAGCACCAGGGTTGCCCGCTGACTCAATCTGAGCAAGGTGTCGTCCGGCATGGCGGGATGCCGGGTTTTCTGCCAGTAATCCCTGACGCCGGCGCTGGAGGCGACGACCAGCAGGGAATCGATGGTGGACATGATGGCCGCCAGCACCATGGCGATATAGAAGCCGGCCACAAACGAGGGCAACAGGGCCTGGGACATGAAGGGCAGAATATTGTCCGGATCCCCGCCGATCTGGGCGCTGGTGAACAGGGCCCTCCCGGTCAAGCCCACCAATACGGCACCGGCATCGGCCAGCAGGGTCCAGGTCAGTGCGACCACGGCGCCGCGCCGCAGTTCGCTTTCGCTGCGCAGCGCAATGAAGCGCACAAAGACCTGGGGTGAGCCCAGAAAGCCGATGCCGATGGCCGCAAAACCGATGGTTTTGGCGATGGTTAAACTGGTCCAGCCCTCCCCGAAGGTGGCAGACAGATGCGCCGGATAGCTGGTCGTCAGCGTCGTAACGATATTGCTTACACCGCCGGCTTCCAGCAGGCCCACGATGGGCAGCAGCACCAGGCCGCTCACCATCAGCAGGCCCTGAAACACGTCCGACCATACCACGGCGACAAAACCACCCTTGGTGATATAGAGCAGCACCACCAGGAAACCGATGGTGGCACCGAGGAAGTGATTCATGTCCAGAAAGGAGTTGAAGGCCTTGCCGGTGGCGAAGACCTGGGAGCCGGCATAAATCGGCACGAAGACGATCAACGCACCGGCAGCGATCAGCCGCAGCCAGTGTCCGGAGTCGCGGAAGCGTGCCTCCAGGTAATCCGGGATGGTGACGCTGTCATAGCGGTCGGTCAGACGCTTGAAACGCCGTGCCAGCAGCAGCCAGGCAGCTGCGACGCCCAGTAACTCCCCCAACACGATCCAGAAGCCCTGGACGCCGAAGGCGAAGCCGGTACCGGTCAGGCCCAGCATCAGCCAGGCCGACTCTCCGGTGGCCCGCGAGGAGAAGGCAATATTGATGAAGCCGAGATTCTTGCCGCCGGCAAAATAGTCGCGAATCGTGTGCATGCGCCGGGATGCAAGATAACCCAGCACGAGCAGAACCATGCAGTACGAGGCGACTGCCAGGGATTTCAAGAGAATGTCGTTGACGTCAAACCTCCAGCGATGATCCGAACCATTTCATCTGAACCATTTCATCAGCACTATTTCATCAGAACCATTTCATCAGAACCATTTCATCAGAACTATTTCATCAGAACCAGGCCACCTGTCAGTGGCGAACAAGCGTAAACGGTCTTTTTTTTAAAGTCCACGCCTAGCCCGCCGGACTCAGGTGTTCGTAGCTGCTCAAGGAAAAAATTCTGGGCCTGATCGGCTCAGGGAAAAATCCGCTCGGGACCTGCAGGGATGATGCCGGTGGGGTTGAGGCTCTTGTGGCTGCCGTAGTAGTGGGCCTTGGCCTGCTTCAGGTCCAGCGTCTGCGCCACACCAGGCATCTGGTACAAGCGTTTCATGTAGGCCGGGATGTGGGCATATTCCAGCAAGCGCCTGCGATTGCATTTGAAATGGCCGTGATAGACACTGTCGAAGCGAACCAGCGTGGGGAACAGGCGCCAATCCGCCTCGGTGAGCCGTGTCCCGGCCAGGAAGGGCTGCTCGGCCAGCAGGCCATTGATCCAGTCGAGGCTGTCGAACAGCTCATTGTAGGCTTTTTCATAGGCTGTCTGAGTGGTGGCAAAACCCGCCTTGTAGACACCATTGTTGACGGTGTCATATACCCGGGTGTTGATGGCATCGATTTCCGGACGCAGGTCCTCGGGATAAAAATCCAGGGTATTGCCGGTGATCCCGTCAAAAGCCGTATTCAGGATGCGAATGATCTCAGAGGATTCATTGTTGACCAGCGTCTCTTCCTGCTTGTCCCACAGTATGGGCACCGTCACCCGGCCTTCATAATCCGGCGCCGCCTTGAGATAGAGCTGATAGAGGTAGGAGAGGCCATAGAGTTCATCGCCTCCGGTAGCGAACTCCCAGCCGTTTTCCAGCATCAGCGGCGTCACAGTGGTGACGCCAATATGCGTGTTGAGGCCTTTCAGAGCCCTGAAAACAAGCGTCCTGTGCGCCCAGGGGCAGGCCATGGATACAAACAGGTGGTAACGGCCACTGGCGGCGGCAAAGCCGCGCTGGCCCTGCGGCCCGGGGCTGCCATCGGCTGTCACCCAATGCCGGAAGCGGCTCTCCTGGCGCTTGAACTCACCGCCTGTGGCGCTGGTGTCGTACCATTGGTCGTGCCATTGGCCCTTGATCAGTATTCCCATCGACTACTCCTGTTGCTTGCCATTGGTTGGTTTCCGCTAAAATTCCGACACAGCCTGTAACATTTTCGGATTTGTTGTAACTTGGCGATTATACGGGTGCAGCGGCCGGGTGCAATTCAGCGGTACCGATACAGACCAGGGAGAGCAAAGAAAATGTTTACCTGCAAGCATTTTGCCAGACATGCCAATGTTTATCTGGAGACCGAACTGCCCCCTGTGCTACACCTGCGCTTCACCATGCATCGCATGATCTGCCGTAATTGCCGCCGTTATCTGAACCAGATGCGACAGGTGGCGCGCCTGGCCATGACGATGTTTCCGGCAGCACTGCCGGATCCGGTGGAAGAAAGTTTGCTGCGGGCTTTCCGAGAGAGGCAGCAGAGGCATTCAGAGCATATTTTCATCCGGCATGATGCGTAAGGGCAGCACATCGCTGTCCTTGGTCAGCAGGGCGTTTCTGTCGGCACGAATACAAGAGCCGGCGTAAGTGCCCGCCACCGAAAAGGTGGATACCTGGGCGCTGAAACCCTGCAATTCTGGCAATAAGCAAAGCGCCTGATAAATCAGGTCATGATGCTCGAACTGGCCGGAGGTTTCGGCGATGACCGTGCCGGCTTCGACCATGCTGATATTCGAGCCGCAGCGGCCGGCAATGGGTTTTGCCGCATAGCCTTTGCTGAGCAGGGAGGGGTCGAGGCTGAACTGGGTATTCAGCAGATAGGGATGGTCCGGGAACAGCATCCACAGCACCGCCAGAATGGCCTTGTTGCTGGGGATCAGGGTCCACAGCGGCTCATATACCATGACTTCCTTGCGCAGCAGCACGTCCACCAGCCTTGGGGTGCCGGCTTTTACCTGGTCGAGCTGGTAGTGCCGGAGTTTGAACTCGTCTTCCTCACACTCGGCACGAATCTGGTCCAGCGCCGTTTCCCAGGCCCAGGTCTTCCATACCCAGGTTACTTCTATGCCTTCGGCATCAACGATTTTGCCTGCCTGGTTCCAGTGCAGGCCGGAAACCCCCTTGAGCACCTTGCAGGTGATACCGGCCCTTTCCAGGGCCGCCTTCATGAACAGGGCGTGATAGGTCTCTTCCAGGTCCTGATCCTGCATGATGTGCAGCACGCCCTGCACGGCGCTGGCCTTCCAGGCTTCGACCAGCATCGGGTGCAGCCTGTCGCCGGCACTGCGGCCCGCGTCCACCTCAAAGTGCTCGGCCCATTTGTCCTGGACCTTGCCGCATTCCATATGGCAGGAACAGGAGTCGGCATTGTATTCGTAGACCTTGATGCCGGCTTCCGTCATGCAGAAATCAAAGCGCCCGGTGATCATCTGGTTTTTGCGATTGTCCCAGGACTGACGAATGCGGCTCCACAGGGCCCTGGGCAGATTGAATTTTTCCAGCCATTCGTCATTTTGCAGCACGAAATCGGTGGCATGCATGAACAGGGCATGCAACTCGTTGGTGGCGCGCTTCAGTTCCTTGATGGCCGTTTCGGAAATCTCGAAATACCTGTAGATGTCCTCGTCGTGCGTGCTCAGTTTGTGGCCGCCCATCGTTTTGACGAAGATGGCTTCATCTTCATTGGCGATATTCAGCCAGGATTCCCCGGGGTCCTTGCGGTTTTCAGCTTCGCGCAGTTGCAGGTTGAAGAGTTTTTTATCCGGCATTTCGATGATTTCAGAAAAACTGGAATCATCGGTCTGTATGACCCAGCCCAGCAGGACGTCATCACCCAGATCGCACTGAATCCAGTAAGCGCCGTCGGCGGAGATGCTGGCCTTGATTTCGCGTGAATAGGCCTGATCCTGCGGCCATACCTGGTGATGAAAATTCTGCTCGACGAAGCGTATCCGGTCGGGGAGCACCTCGCTCACGATGGCCACATGGCCGGTAATTTCAAACTCGCCACCTTCACCCCAGACCAGCAGGCAGCCAGGCTCCGGATGCCGTTTGGCACCGTTCCTGAAAGAATGCAGAGGCAGCCATTTGTTGCTTTTTATGACACGAACAGCGCGCAGGTTGAATATGTCATAGGCCATGGCCACGTCTTCAAAAATATACCCCTTGTTCAGGTAGAGCCAGCGTCTGGCAAATTCCACACACTGCCATTTATGGCCCATGAAAACGCCATCAACGTAACTTCTGTAGGCATGACGATTGGGAAGTTCCCTGTCATCCGCCGTCTCATAGTCGGACGAATACACCGGAACATTGCCGGGGGCGATGCCCAGCAGAGTGCCAAATCTGGCGGGGGGACTGAAGGCGTGGGTCATGGTAGTTCAAGATCTGTGTGAGAAGATGCAGAATAAGGGTCTATACTCTAACAGCCTGCTGGATGAACGAACAGGGGCTGTCCAGGGAACCTGTAGGTATTTCTGGTGCCGAAATTGATTCAAGGAACCGTCATCCCGGCGCAGGCCGGGATCCAGATCGTTGATTTCACTGGGTCCCGACCTTGAGCGGAGCGACGGTGGAGGGCGTGTTCAAAGTATCCTTAGCCGCATTAACTGGAGAGTCGAGATGAATAACAGAAATTTGCTGATCACCGCTGCCGTCGTTCTGGCCGCTCTGTTGTTGATCTACGTCGTCGGTCGAGGTCCTGATGAAGAGCCCGCCGTGGCGGTGAGTACGGAGAGCGAGCAGTTGCAGCCGCGCGAGCTTGAAGCGACCCAATTCCGGCCGCCGCCCGAGCCGCAGGCTCCGGCAAGCCCGCCACAGATAACGGAGGAAGTCCCTGTCGAGCCTCCAGGCCCGCCGGAACCTGAACCGGCAGCCTTGCCGGGGCTCAATGACAGCGATGAATTCGTTCGCGAGCAGCTCGCGGAGCTGAGCGTGGGGGCACAGGTCCTGCCGATCCTGGTTGCCGACGAAATCATCCGCAAGGTGGCGGTACTGACGGAAAATACCAGCCGGGGAGTATTGCCGCTGAGAGACCTGCCCTTGCGCAGCCTGACGCAACCGATGCAGGTGCGGCGTCTGGAGAACGAGATCTATCTGATGGACCCCGCTTCCTATCATCGCTTCGACCCCGTGGTGGATGCCTTGGTGGCTGTGGATGTGGACCAGGCCCTGTCTGCATACCAGACCTTGTCGCCTTTGCTGCAACAGGCCTATGCCGAGATCGGCTATCCGAACCGCAGCTTCGAAGAGGCTCTTGTCGAGACTATCGACAGGGTCTTGAATGCCCCGATGGAGCAAGGTCCGTTTCGCCTGGTCCGTCCCGCGGTGATGTATCGCTTTGCCGATGAAAGACTGGAAAAACTCAGCGATGTGGAGAAGCTGCTGCTGCGCATGGGGCCGGACAACGCCGAAAGGCTCAAGCAGAAATTACGGGAGTTCCGGGATCGCTTGTAGGCCTGACTGTCCTTGTCCGGGGAGTCCGCTTTCTCCAGCGCATAGCGGATACAGCCGTCCACGAAGTTTCCACGTATCAGACCTGCGAGTAAACTTGCCGACGTATATGCCGCCGGCGACGTTCGTCCCGCTGTCCCGGAGTTGACCACAGTGACCTCACCCAGAGTGTTCGATTTTCTCTTGTCAAGCAGTGTCAGCCACGATGCGCTGAGAGACGCCATGAACCGGGCTTGCCACGCGGATGAGGAAGCGCTGGTGCTGCAGTTGCTGGAGCTGGCCCGACTCGGCCCGGAAGTCTCTGCAAAGGTGAGTCAGCGCGCGGCATTTCTGGTCAGCCAGGTACGCGCCCGCAAGTCCCGGCAGGGTGTGATGGAAGCATTCATGCAGGAGTATGACCTGTCCTCCGAAGAAGGCGTGGTATCGATGTGCCTGGCTGAAGCGCTGTTGCGCATCCCCGATGCCGATACCGCGGAAAAACTCATCGCCGACAAGCTGGGTGACGCGGATTGGGAGTCGCACATTGGCAACAGCGCTTCGGTGTTGGTCAATGCCTCTACCTGGGGGTTGATGTTGACCGGCAGGCTGGTTGCCTTGTCGGCGGGCACCTCGGCCAATTTGTCTGCCGCGCTGGGCCGCCTGATCAAGCGCAGTGGTGAGCCCATGGTCAGAACCGCGATTCGGCAGGCCATGCGCATCATGGGACACCAGTATGTGATGGGACGGACGATTGCTGAAGCCCTTGAGCGCTCGCACAAGAAAGACCATCGTGCTTACCGTTATTCTTTTGACATGCTGGGCGAGGCTGCCCTGACCAGCAAAGACGTCGACCGCTATATGGAGGCTTACCGCGCAGCCATAGTGGGCATCGGCGAGCACAACCAGAGCACGGATATTTTTGCCGCACCCAGCATTTCGGTAAAGCTGTCCGCTTTGCATCCCCGCTTTGAATATGCCCAAAAAGAGCGGGTGCTGCGGGAAGTCTCACCGCGCGTACTGGAACTGGCCCGACTGGCCATGGCCCGGCGCATGGCATTGACCATCGATACCGAGGAAGCGGATCGTTTGATGCTGGCACTGGATGTCTTTGCCACGGTTTTCCAGGATCCCGTGCTGGATGGCTGGAATGGTTTCGGGCTCGCCCTGCAGTCGTACCAGAAGCGCGCCCCGCTGGAAATTGCCTGGCTTGCGGCATTGGCCAGGGGTGTCGGCCGCCGCATTCCGGTGCGCTTGGTCAAGGGCGCCTATTGGGACTCCGAGATCAAGCGTGCGCAGGTGGAGGGTTACAGCACTTACCCGGTGTTCACGCGCAAGGCCAATACCGACGTATCCTACATTGCCTGTGCCCGGGCTTTATTGGCTGACCGGTCGGCCTTTTTTCCGCAGTTTGCCACGCATAATGCCCACACCGTCGCAGTCGTCAGCGAGTTGGCCGGGGATCGTCTGGATTTTGAATTTCAGCGCTTGCACGGGATGGGCGCGGATCTGTATGACGTGGTCATGGAGGCGCAAGATTTTCATCATGCCTGCCGCGTTTACGCCCCAGTGGGAAGTCATGAAGATCTCTTGCCGTACCTGGTACGGCGTTTGTTGGAAAACGGTTCGAACAGGTCTTTCGTCAACCGCATCGTGGACGAGTCGCTGCCGGTGGAGGACGTGGCTGAAGATCCGGTTGAGAAAGTGGCGAACACCCGACCGGTAGCGCATGCGCATATTCCCCTGCCGCGGGATTTATACGGCGCATCGCGCACAAACTCCAGTGGAGTGAATCTCGCCAATGATCTGGATGTAGAAGCCCTGGCATCGCGCATGCAAGTCTTTGCAGATCAGCGCTGGGACGTCGAGCCGATACTGGCGTTCAAGTCCGTTGCAGCGGCTGGCGCGGCTTATGACAATCGCAACCCGGCGTCGCTGTCGGATTTGATTGGCAAGGTCAGGCCGGCCAGTGCCGGGCAGGTTGACCAGGCCATTGCAAGCGCGCGCAAGTATGCCAGTCAGTGGGAGCAGGTGCCGCCCGCGAGTCGTGCGGACATGCTGGAAAAAGCCGCTGATCTGATGGAGCAGCGCCTGCCGGAACTGATGGCGCTGTGCATCCGGGAGGCAGGAAAAACCGTAGCGGACTGTCTGGCTGAAGTCCGGGAAGCGGTGGATTTTGCCCGTTACTACGCGCTGCAGGTGCGTGAACGGTTTGCGCAGGTCATCGTTTTGCCCGGACCAACCGGTGAGACCAATCAGTTGTCGTTACACGGCAGAGGTGTATTTGCCTGCATCAGCCCGTGGAATTTTCCATTGGCCATTTTCACCGGGCAGGTAACGGCCGCCCTGGCGGCGGGCAATACGGTACTGGCCAAGCCGGCGGAACAGACTCCGGCCACAGCCGCACTGGTGACAGGCATACTGCATGAAGCAGGCATACCGCGTGAGGCGCTGCAGTTGTTGCCGGGTGATGGCACCATCGTGGGAGCCAGGCTGAGCTCCGATCCACGCATTGACGGGGTGGCGTTTACCGGCTCTATCGAGACGGCGCGCCTGATCAACCGGTCTCTCGCTGCCCGTGATGCGCCGCTGGCATCGCTGATCGCTGAAACGGGGGGGCAGAATGCCATGCTCGTAGACAGCTCGGCGCTGCCGGAGCAGGTGGTAAAAGCTGTCATTGCCAGTGCGTTTCTCAGCGCCGGCCAGCGCTGTTCCGCGCTGCGGGTGTTGTACCTGCAGGCAGATGTGGCGGAACATGTATTGCACTTGCTCGAGGGGGCGATGCAGGAACTGCAGATTGGAGACCCGCGCAAATTGTCCACAGATATCGGTCCGGTGATCGACAGGGAAGCTCTGGAAACGCTGCAGGCCCATGTCCGGAAAATGCAACAGCAGGGCCGTCTGGTGGGCCGTGTTCCTTTGCCTGTTGGGCTCAAGGGCCATTTCTTTGCTCCCTGTGCATTCGAAATCGATACAATCAAACAACTGGAGTGCGAGGTTTTCGGCCCGATACTCCATGTTGTGCGTTACCGTTCACGGGATATCGACAAGGTGATCGATGATGTCAATGCGGCAGATTACGGATTGACGCTGGGCATACACAGCCGCATCGACAGCACACAGAAGTACATTGCCAGCCGCATCAGGGCCGGCAATTGTTACATCAATCGCAGTATGACGGGTGCCGTCGTTGGTGTGCAGCCTTTTGGAGGCGAGCGGCTTTCCGGAACCGGCCCCAAAGCCGGCGGTCCACACTATATGTTGAGGTTCGCCACTGAACGTACCCTGAGCATCAACACCGCCGCAGTCGGCGGCAATGCCAGTTTGCTGGCGCTGAACGATTGAATTCAGGGTTATTCAGAGGTTCCTTGGATCGTTCCCTTAAATTGGAATGTGTTACAAATGATCCTTATACGGGGCAAATGCCGGCTCTGTGGCTGACAGAATGTCGAGAGCCGCCTTACGTTCCTCCAGGGTGAATTGGCTGTGTCCTTCAAACAATTCTTCGCCATTCAAATATCTGGCCAACTGTTGATAAATATAATCTTTGGCATATGGAGGCAAACTGGTGAATTCGTCGCTATAAATCAGGTAACTGAGCGGATATTTGAACAATCTGTTCCTCAGGTCTAAATCCCTTAACGAGCGCCCTGACGGGTCTTGCTTTCTTTCCGCCAAAAAACCATCCACAAAAGCTTGTGAACCGGAGATACGCGATGTCAGATCAGCCGCATCCACAAACACCATTTGGCTGACGAGTTTGTCCATCATTCGGGATAACGCTTTCTGTGCAGGTTCCGGCAGGTCCGCCCATGATTTTACATTTTCTGGAATTTCTATTCCGCGGCGTTTTGGTACGACCGGAGCCTTGAATTTGATATAGGTGATCTGATTTTGAATCGTTATCTGGTGTTCGAGAACCATTAACGCAACTATGTCACTGGTTTCCTTCGGATAAGGGGATGTATCCACCAACCCGGCTTTTTGTAAATTTTCAACATTCCATACCCGATAGTCATCCAGGTTCTCCAGGTCTTTGGCATCTTCAAGCAGCACATTACCCAGGTGAGGCTGAACACCATGGCGCCCCGTCACATACCATCCGCCCCAACGATCCTCGATGGGTGTCTGATCACCGACATTACCAACACCGGAATAATTTTTGATGGGTATGTTCCGGTCGTTGTATACAGAGGACAGGGCCATTAACATAGGCACACCGTCACCCACAGTCCCCTGGCTGTCATGACAGACCAGGCATTGCTGATCGGCATATTCAAAATATTTCTTTGTCCCTCGTGTATTGTCAAAAGTATAAAAAACGGGCCCAAATTTGTTATCGGTAGTGATTACCTCCACGATATTGCTGTTCTGAACATACCCAATATATGTCTTGCTGTTAAAATAAAGACCTCGTGGCTTTTCAGGGGTGATCAACTTGTTTTGCAAACTTGTTGCCGAAAACACCAGCATTTGGGAATCAGGGTCAATATCCAGCACCTGTAATAAATTATCCAAATAACCGCGTTCACTATTGTATTCAAGTTCAATCTCACCGGATTGCAATTTCTGCTGAAGATCCGTTATGTTGTTTCGTTCAGCACCGCTTCCATATCCCAATAGGGTATATGCGTCACTGCTTGAATATTGCGCCATTCCATCGGGCGTAAATCCTGCCAACAAAAACACGAAGACTGTTGTTAGCACTAACTGACAGTTGATTTTCATAACGGTCTCCACAAGCCTGAACCGAAATATATTGAGCATCTTAATGATGCATTTTACATATATTATTAAATATTTCAGCATAATCCCGGACATATCATCAATTTCCTTATTGTTTGCGATTTCTGTGAACTTTTCGATTTCTGCCCAATCTCCTTCCACGTCAAGAACAGCGCGGCAAGGCAAGGCACGATATATCCGCCTTGGAATATACCCGCAGGCCCCCCCGGGCAGCTTGAAAAGCAGCCGTGCAAATCGGCTGTCGTGCCGATTGGTCATGGCAAGACGGGAGTGGGGTCTAAGCGTAACGAAAGATTCAGGTCAAATCCTTTAATGTCCTGACACACTGCCCCCTGATGACCAGAAACGACTGATCCGGATTATCCGCGGGTAGCCCTTGCTATCCTTGATCGATCTTCTTCAGGATCGGGCACTCGCCCCCACCCGCGGCATGAGGTCAATTTTTTCATAGTAGCGCAGGGTGTCGGCGCTGATGCCCAGCGCCGACACGACTTCACCGATGCGCTTTATTGTCGAGGCCGCCATTTCTGGATCCGGTTGTTGAGCAGGTCGGTCACGAACACGCTGCCATCCTGGGCGATGGCAACGGCCATGGCGTGCTGGAACTGGCCATCGCCTTCGCCGGTTTCGCCAAAGGCAGTCAGAAACGTGCCGCCGGGGGTGAATTTCTGCACGCGGTCATTGTAGAAATCGGCGGCGAAGACCTTGCCTTGGGGGCCGATGGTAACGCTTGTCACGGTGGCGAACCAGCCGTTGAAGGGGCCGAAGATGTTCATGGCGAAGGGGCCGCCCCACTGGGCCAAAGGTTTCCCATCGCTCACCGTGAACGCCTGCACCCGGTCGGCGTAGCCGTCGGCCACGTACAGCGTGCCGTCCGCCCCCAGCGCGGCATCGGTGGGGTAGTTGAACTTTCCGGCGGCCACGCCGATCCGGCCGGTGGTTCCCCATTGCCGCACGAAGCCGCCATCGGCCGTGAGTTCCTGGACCCGCTGGTTGTAAAAATCGGCGACGAACAAATGCCCGTCGTCACCCACGGCCACGCCACCCGGCGCGCTGAATTGTCCCGGCCCGGCGCCGGCCTCGCCGATGGCGCGTTTCAGCGTGCCGTCCAGGCCAAAAACCTGAATGCGGTCGTTGAAATATTCCGGCACGTAAAGCTCGCCCGCGTGGATGGTGAGGTTCATGGGCCTGCCCAACTCGCCCAATGCCTCTCCGGGTTTGCCGAACTGGCGTTTGAAGTTGCCGTCAAGGTCGAACACCTGAATGCGGCCGCCTCTAGCGTCGGCCACGAACACCTCGCCATCCGCCACGGCAATCCCCGTGGGATCGCTGAATTGACCCGGGCCGGCGCCGGGCCCGCCCCAGGCTTTGACGAAAACGTAACCGGGTTCCAGGGCGGACGGAATGAAAACAGCCCACACGGCAATGAGCAGGACGATTACCGTAACACCAAGCCCTTGCAGGCCGCGGAGCAGCGTGCGTTTCCGGGTCATGGCGTTTTCTCTGGAATGGGACAATCGTGAAGCTCTATCCCGCGGTAAACCATTGTGTGTTTTCCGGTCATGGCATTTTCTCAGAAAGCGATCCGGAAACCGGCCCGCACGGTGAGCTTATCCTCCACGCCCGACCCGTTCAGGTCCTGCGCGACAGGGACCTGGACTACGGCCTCCAGCACCCAGCGCCGGGTGACGTACTGAAGGGTGGGTGAGAAAAAGAGCGTGTCTCCGCCGGAGTTCACATCCTTGATACCACCGGCCAATCGGCTTTTTTCCTGGTGCAGGAAGTTGGTCTCCAGGCCTCCGTAAAGAAAGCCCGGCACGCCGGCCCCCAGATCGCGCGGCCACAGGCGGTATTGAAAGGACGCGTCGAATTGATAGGTATCGCCAAACGCGAATCCCTTGTCCCGGGTATTGGCCTGATAGCCGGCCTGGGCGTCAAATTGATAATCCAGTGTTTGATATGTGGTGACCACGCCGAAAAAGGGGTCCCAGGAACCGCTGCCAAGCTGCAATCCGCGTGGCAGCGTCCCCAGGCCGTCCCTGTCGTCATCGTCGCCGGTGGGCAACTCCAGCCCGGCAAAGGGGGCGATACGGAAATTGCGCCCTTGCATGTCCTTCTGAAACAGCGTGTAGCGGGCAAACAGGCGGGCATCGCCGAAACCGGTGGTATCGCGGCCGACCCCCGGCAAGGTCAGATCGAGATCCTTGTTGAGAAACGGCAGCGCGCCGAACAGCGTAAAGTCCCCGGTGACGCCGTAGCCCAGCACGGAAACGGCGCCAAAGACGTCAATGTCTCGGTCAAGCGGGTCCGGGTCGTCACTGACGCTCTTGTATAGGAACTGCTCCCGCAGGAGGATCTCCCCTGCGGCCACCGGCAAGGCTGTGTTGAAGGTCTGTGGCGCGGCCCGTACAGTGCCGGGAAAAGCTGCCGCGCAGGCAAGCATCACCACCATGGGAAGTTGTCGGCATTTCTCACCGGCGACTGTGTTGCTTCCACCCATCACAGGGGGGGCTCTTCCGGAACCCGTGCGAAGCTGTTCAATGTAAAACCGGCGTCCTTGACGGCCTTGCGGGCCGTGGCCTCGTCAAGCACCATGCCATCGGCCAGGGTGACCAGCACCACGCCGTCCTTGAGGTGGACCTCGACCCTCTCCACACCATCCACGCGGTGCAGGGTCTTTTCAATGCCGTAGGCGCAAAACGGACAGGACAAACCGCTTACGCCGATGGCATACACCGGCGCTTGCGCCCAGGTGCTGGAAGCCAGCAGCACCAGGCAGAAGCACAGGTACCGAATACGCATCATGTTGAGTCTCTCCATTGCAGTCATACTGGCGGCACCCTAACACCTGGAGTTGACTCCAGGTCAAGGGATAATTTTGAACGTTATGCCCTTAGATGGTAAGTGCTTTGCCCTTGGGTGTGACCACCATTCCTATGGCAGCCCGGGCATCTTCGATGTCATGGGTCACCATCAGCACAGGCAAGAGCCTGGTTTTCGCCATGGTGAAAACAAACTGGCGGAACTGGAGGCGCAGTTCCGCATCCAGTTTGGAAAAGGGCTCGTCGAGCAGCAGCACGCGGGGTTCGGCCAGCAGCATGCGCATCAGGGCGACCCGGGCGCGCTGGCCGCCGGAAAGCGTAGCCGGGTCGCGCTCGGCAAAGCCCTTCAGATTGGCCTGCATCAGCGCTTCCTCGACCCGGGCCCGGCGTGCCGCCCGGCCCCGCAATGCAGGCGGCAGGGCGAAGGCGAGATTACCGCCCACGGACAAATGCGGAAACAAGATGTCGTCCTGAAACAGAAGGCCGACATGGCGTTGTTGCGGAGGCAGACCGGAAAGATCCCTGCCATCCAGCAGGACCCGTCCGGACACCTGGAAGACAGGTGCCACGGCCCCGGCTATCACCGCCAGCAGCGTGGATTTACCGGAACCCGAGGATCCCATCACGGTGAGTACCTCACCAGGGGCTATCCGGGTATCGAGGCTCACCAGGGTCAGTCCTTCCCGGACGATCTCAAGTTTCTCCAGGCACAGCCCGGTGGGCATGGTGTCGTGTTCAGTCATAGTGTGTTTCTCATGCCCAGGCGCCGGTGATAGAGGCAGGCCGGAATCGCGATGGCCAGGCTGAAGGCGATGAAGGGCAGGGCCATTTGCAGCAGGGCGTAGATGCCGATGATCCGCCGGTCTCCTCCGGAAGCCAGCGCCACGGCCTCGGTGGTCAGGGTGGTGATGCGCCCGCCACCGGTGAGCAGGGTGGGCAGATATTGTCCCACGGACGTGGCAAAGCCCACTGCCGCCGCGACCAGCAGGGGGGTGAGCAGCATCGGCAGGCGTACCCGCCACAGGATGCGATTGGCGCTTGCACCCAGCGAAGCCGCCACGGTGCCGGTGCGGGGGTCCCAGGCGCGATAAGGGTCTGCCAGTGCCAAAAAGACATAGGGCAGCACAAAAATCAGATGAGCAAGAATCACGGCGCCAAGCGTACCATTGACGCCGATGCCGACAAACAGAACCTGCAGGCCGGGCAGAAAGCCCACCTGGGGGACCAACAGTGGAAGATACAACAACCACAGACTGCGGGTGGTGGGTCTGGAACCGTGTCGATATTCCGTTTCCAGACAGGCAACCGTCAATACCAGGGCCAGCAGCACAACCGTGACCGCGATGATCAGCGTGTCGACCAGGGGTCGGCCCAGTGCCGGGCCATAACGGCTCCAGCTTTGCAGGGTAACATGTTGCGGCAAGGCATCCGGGAATACCCACAGACCGGCCACCGACCACAAGGCCAGTCCCAGCAGCCCCAGCACCAGGGAAGCAACGATCAGCGTGATGGCGCCAAGCCCCAGGCCGGACCACAGTGCCTGCCGTTGCCCGCGTCCCCCTGTTTCGAGCCAGTGGCGACCCAGCCGGGCCAGGCCGAATTCACCCAGTTTCCAGATACCCAGCGCGGCCAGCACCAGCAAAAATTGCAGAACGGCTGCTGCCGCCGCGCGCAGCCGCAGGCTCAGGTCGGGGTCATTCATCCAGGTGATGACCTTGACCGCCAGGGGGGCGGGGGTCGAGGGCCCGAGGATCATGGCCACGTCAACCACCGACATGGAATAGGCCAGCACCGCATAGACCGGCAGGCGGATCTGGGGATAGATTTGCGGCAGGACTCCCTTGATCCAGGCCATGATCCGGCCATAACCGAGGGTCTGTGCCACCAGACGGCTGCGCGTGGCGTCCACCTGTCCCAGGGCTGCCAGCAGCATCAGCAACAGGAAGGGGACCTCCTTCACGACCAGCCCGGCAATCATGGCCAGCCCCCAGGGATCCTGCACGATCAGCACATCCGGGGGGATGTCCCAGCCCGTCGCCCAGGGCGAAAACCAGCGCACGATCCAGCCCGAGGGCGCGATCAGAAAAGCCAGACCAAAGGCGGCGGCGGCATGCGGGACGGACAACAGTGGCGGCAACAGACGCTCGATGCGGCTGAACAGACCGGTCCCCTGCCAGGCGGCGCAGATCAGTACGGCCAGCAGCAGGGAGATCAGCGTGGCGCTCAGTCCGGTGGTGACGCTCAACTGAATGGAACGAGCAATACCCGCTTCGGCAAACAAGTCCCGCCAGGGTGTCAGGTCAAATTCACGGTGGCCCAGCGCCGGCAGCCAGCCGAAGGCCGGCGCCAGCGTGCCCAGCAGCCCCATCAGTATCGGCCCCAGCAGAACCAGCAGGGTCAGCCAGGGAGCCCATGACAACAGGTCTTTGCGGTGGTGCGGTCTCGGTGTCATCGCTTCAGCGGGAAACCCCGTAACTTTGCTGCCAATGCTGTTCCAGTCGTTCCGTCCATTGTGGATGGGGTTCCGGCAGAGGCACGCCCAATTGTTCGGCGCTCAGGCTGGCGGCGGCGGAAGGCAGTTGGTCGAACCAGCGCCGTTCGGCGGCTGGCAGTCTGTCAATCGCCAGCACACTGGGGCTGCCCCATATCCGGGGGTTTTGCTGACGGGCCTGGGCTTCGGCAGAGAGCAGGAAGTTGGCCACAACCATGGATCCCGCGATGGCATTGGCATTGTAGGGAATGGCGACAAAGCTGCTGTTGCCGATGGTGCCGCCGGACAGAACGTAGGTCCGCACACTGTCCGGCAGTTCAAAGGTGGCGATCGACGTGGACACTTCGCCGGGGTTGAAGGACAGGGCCAGATCGATTTCGCCATCGGCCATCAGTTGACGCAGGCGGGCACCATTGTTGGGGTAGGCCTGGCCCGAACGCCACAGCAGGGGGGTCAGCTGTTCCAGAAAATCCCACAGGGGGCGGCTTAGGGTGTCGAACGCATCCTGACTGACCGGCTTCAGCAGCACCGAGGGATCCTCGAGCAGGCCATAAAGCGCCTGTTTCAGGAAGGTGGTGCCCAAAAAATCCGGGGGTTGCGGATAGGCAAAACGCCCGGGATGGGCGCGGGCCCAGGCCAGCAGGGCGGGCATGGAAAGGGGAGGTTCCGGCAATCTGCGGCTGTCGTGGTAAAACACCAACTGCGCCATGATCCAGGGCGCTTCATAGCCCTCGGTGGCCAGCGTAAAATCTTCCAGAACCGTCGGTTTGCCGCCGACGTCGACATAGCGCCAGTTGGGAAGCTGCTGCGCCCAGGGGCCGAACAGCAGCTTGTTCTGTTTCAGCGTGGCAAAGTTTTCACCGTTGATCCAAATCAGGTCGACGGCACCGCCGGTATCACGGCCGGCGCCTTTTTCTCCCAGCACCTGACTGACTGCCTCGGCGGTATCGGATACCTTGACCTGACGCAGATCGACACCATAACGGGCGCGGGTTTCACGGCCGACCCAGGCAATGAAATCATTGACCCGGGCATCGCCGCCCCAGGCATGCCAGTAAACTCTCTGGCCGCGGGCTTCTGTCAGCACGGCATCCCAGTCCGCAGGGTCGGGGCTTGCCGAAGCCGGGGTATTGAATGCCAGCACCGCAAGAAACGCCACCAGGGCAAGGGCTGGGGATTGCAGCATAAAAACTCCGCTATCGTAAAAGCCACATAGTTACATGGAATGCTTCGATGTTACAGCCGGCTCTTGGGTTCCTTAGCGTCAACCGGGTTGCAAGATTCGGTCCAGATGGCGGCGCAACTCAGAGCGGGCCCGGTGCAGCAGCACCCGGCGATTGCCTTCCGTGATCGCCAGCAGCTGGCAGATGTCTTGCACATCGAGCTCTTCCACGCAGGTGAGCGCTATCACCGCACGCTGCAGGGTGGGCAAGTTTGCGATGGCCCGCTGCAGATGTCGCCACAACTGCTGGCCGGCAAAAATGCGTTCCGGGTCCAGTTCATCCCACAATGGCACGGTGTCCTTCCAGAAGCCAAAGCGGGTAAAACTGCCTGGCTCAGGCGAGTCTTCAGTCTCTGCTTCTGTCAGGTCAGTGAAGGTAGTCATGCGCTTGTCGCGCTGGCCCCGGCGCTGCGCCTTGTTGCTCAGGATGCGGTACAGCCACGGAATCAGAGACTCGCGATTTTCCAGGTCCGGCAGCCCTTCTATCACGGCCAGCCAGGTTTCCTGCACCACCTCTTCCGCCGTGGCCCGGTTGGCCACGAAGGCCATGGCCGTGTTGATCATGCGCGCATGGTGGCACTGCACCAGGGCGCGAAAGGCGTTCTCATCCAGCAGCGGCGAGGAGGCTGGGTGCTGCAAGGGTTCGTCATCGTTCAAGGGAGGCTAACCTGCATTGGTATCATGCTGTGACTATTTCAAGGGCTGTTTTTTGCGCCCTGGCCGGGAGCGGGTTTTGGTCCTTGGCGGGCAGGGGATTATCGCAGTACGGATCAAGGTAGAGAAGCATGACATAAAAGCAAGGATTATCCCTGCCTGCAAAAAATATAGCGATGAGGTAGTGTCTCAGTTTGAAACTTGGGGAGTATATCCTGCCGGTTTTGGGCACGTTGATTTAATTCCATCCACATGCTCATTCAGGGAGTCCCCCACATGCGCCCACATTGGATCGAGCACTACATCTATGCCTTCTCGCCTGGCAAGCTTGGAAGCAGGAACAAAATCTCCATCTCCGGAAATAAGAACAATTTGTTTCACTTGCTGTTTTAAGGCAAGTGCGGCTATGTCCAGGCCAATTTTCATATCAACCCCTTTTTGGTTGATCTCAAATTCTACATCGTGATGGCCTAAATCTGAGGGCTTTATCTTTCCGTTTAGAAGCTCTTTTGTTGCTTTGGGTTTTATGACCCACCTATATCCCGTTAAATATCCAAGCCGCAATGCAACTTTTCTTAATTTTTTAAGATTGTTATGAAAATCCATTCGAAATATAGCTCCAGGGAGCTTCGTAAAATCCACAGCTTCACCCGTCACCGGGTGCTGAGATTTTTTATCTAGAGGGGGGCAATCATAAATAAGGACCCTATACAGGTCAGTGTCAGCAACGTGAGCCAGACACATTGTGTAAAGCTGTTTTGCAACAAGATCAGGATTTTTATGATCAAGGTGAGGATATACGGTTTTGAAGCGTTTCAAAAAAAATGCAGCATCAACAAGAACAGCGGTGGCCATGACCAAGTCCTCTAAAGAGTCTAAAAAAATAGCCCTTGGGATCGGCTCTCTCACCAAACTATTGGAAAGAACTTACTGCCAAAGGCTCTAAACAGTTACAAGAATAGTGCTTTTATATAGAAAATCAACCCTGTTCCATCCTATTCCATAAAATCCTTATCAAAAAACGCGGACCCTGAAAGAAAGAAAATTCAAACTGGGACACTGCAGCGATGCGTGTTTTGTTCAGCGCTTGCTTCAATTGGGGTAAGATACGCGCCCGAATACTCCGGGGGAAGCTATGGCAAGCCCCGGTTTGCTGTCTCCAGCGGGAAGAAGTTATGAGCAGAAAGAAAACAAATCTGGTGCTGATCGGCATGCCGGGCTCCGGCAAGAGCACGGTCGGCGTGATTCTGGCGAAGCGCAGTTCACGCAGTTTTGTGGATACGGATGTGCTGATTCAGAGCCATGAACAGCGTTCCCTGCAGGACATCGTGGACAGGGACGGTTATCTTGCACTGCGCCGAATCGAAGAAGCTGTGCTGCTGAGCCTGGACTTGCAGGATTGCGTGATCTCGACCGGCGGCAGCGCCGTCTACAGCGATGCCGCGATGCATCATCTGGCCCAGGATAGCAGGCTCATCTTCCTCGATGTCAGTCTGGCCGGGCTGCTATCCCGTGTGACTGACATGGAAACGCGCGGTATTGCCAAGCGCCCCGAGCAGAGCTTTGCCGAGCTCTTTGCCGAGCGCTGTGAACTCTATGCCCGTTATGCAGACCTGACCATAGCCTGCGACGGGCTCAGCCAGGAACAGGTGTGCGAGCGCATCATGGACGTTTTTCCGTACACCGTTTGATGGCTGTCAGGCCCCGCTGGTCGGTCGCATCGGTCAATCTTCCAAAACATTCATGATGCCGGTTCCTGAGTCTTTCCTTTCCCTTGCATTGAGGAAACTGCCCTCCTAGGAGCCTGCGCCGTAGAAGCCAATCGGCCTGCGACTTCCCCACACTGGTCCATTTTCCCGATCCTCCTCGTTAC
>JAVVEZ010000148.1:0-3401 GCA_032250895.1 Pseudomonadales bacterium
GCGGTCTTCCCCGGGATCCTCATGCCGGGGTCTGGTGCCTTTGATGGGCTGGGTGGTAACCCGCTTGCCGACGACACGGATAAAACGTTCCGGTGAAAATGACAGCACACAGCCTTCCGGACTCTTGATAAAGGCTGAAAAAGGTGCCCGGGCCAATTCATGAAGACGAGCGAAAGCCAGCAGTGGGTCGCCTTTGAAGGGCGCGCTGAAACGCTGCGCAAGGTTCACCTGGTAACAATCGCCGGCTTCAATATAACGAATGATCCGGGCAAAGGCCTGCTGATATTCGGCCCGGCTGAAGTCCGATTGAAACGCGCCCGTCAATTCGAATGTTTCCTGTGCCGCCGATGCCGGCAGAGGAACATCCAGACAGTCAAGAATTTGCTGGCGCACGGCCTTGCTGACAGTGGACAGACATAAAAAGGTACAACGCTTTTCCTGGTGGTCCAAAATCACCGCCCAGTGATAGATACCGACCAGCATGGCAGGCAGACTGATGTCGTCGTTGGCCCGTACTGACGGGACCTGGTGGCTTTCATGCAGGAGGTCATAGGCAAAATAACCAATGGCACCGCCGACAAAGGGGGTCTTTCCAAGACCGGAGACATCCAGTGCCGGATACTGGACATTCTCCTTCAGGATATCAAGCGGATTGCCCCGCTGAACGCTGCATGTGCCATCCGCCGACTCGATGAGTGTCTCTGCACCCCAGGTTTTCAGGGTTTTTATCGGGGCGGCGCTGAGAATATCGAATCTGGCATCGGGGTGCTGAATGCTGCCGCTGGCCAGTAATACCGGCATGGGCAGGTGGGCAATTTTCCGATACAGCTCAGTACTGGAGGCATGGTAGGGTAGCGGCTGTTGCAAGATGGCCGTCATAGAGGGTGCTGACCTGTGGTTCAAAGGCAATTGCTTGGTCGGGGAAGGCCAGCAATACGGCTGGCAAGCTTGGCTGGGCTGCCGGGGAACAGGCCGAGCAGGTAAAGACTGTTACCTTTCTCCGGCCCACAGGACATACTCACCAGCTTTACCAGAATTCTCATGACCGGTGACAGGCCACGTTGCTGATGGAAATTGCGCATGATGGTGATAATCTCCCAATGATCTTCATTCAGCTGGATTTCTGCCAGCTCTGCCAATGCCACAGCAACCCTGGGACTCCAGTCCTCAAGATTCTGCAGATAGCCTTCCTTATCCAGAGAGATTGCTCTACCGTCAATGACGAGGGTCTCAGACATCCGGGAACCTGTTAAAACCAGTTAAGTACTTTGCTAAACCTGAGGCTCAATTCAACAAAGCCCGCATAGTCGGTTTTTTTTATACCGGGCATGATATTCCCTGTAATTCCACGGGCTGTCAAATCCTCTTCAAGAACAAAAAGCTCATGACTGTGGCTGAGGTGAGCCAGCAGTTTCCGGTTTTGAGGATTGTCCATGGCGCCATAAACACCATCCTCCAGCAACAGAATGGCGCTACCCGGCAATGCCAGGCGCAAACAGGATGACAGGGTATCCGAACGGAAAGGTGACTTGTTGACAGTATGCAGGATCATCAGAAATTAAAAACCTGATCCGCGTCCTCAAGCAGTTCAGCCAGGACTGGCGTTTCAATCAGGGCCACCGGCATCAGCAGGCTGTCCTGTTCAAGATTACGTGCAGCCAGGGAAGAGGCTTCCACCAAGACCTGCTGCACCTCATACAGTGCCAGAACCGGCAGAGCACCCGCAATATTCTTGAGACCAATCCGGGTGCCGAGTTGATCTTTCAACAGATGGAAAACCCCGTCATCACTGAACACCAGGCTCACCTCCTGATCAAAGGCCGCTGCTGTCAGCAGGAGATCGAGAGCAGCATTGGCGGCCGTATTGCAATAGGGACTGCTGCGACAAAGAAAGACTATGCGGGCTCTGTCTGTATGCATCCGGATCAGGCTCCAAAGCAGAGCAGGCGGTCGGAATGCAGGCTGGCGTCGATCAATTGTCCCAGACCACCCAGGCTGAATTCAGAGGCCATACTGCTGTGTTTCTTGTCGTAACGATTGGCTTCATCGTCATCGAGAATGCCACGTTTCAGTGCCGAAGCCACGCAAACGACACTGTCAATTCCGTGTTGGCGGGTCAGTTCCTGCCAGGCTTGAGGAATATCGACCTCGTCCTGTGGGGGGACCGCCAGTGCGGTGGCATTGAGTACGCCATCCTGGAAAAAAAATATTCGATAGATGTCATGGCCGCCAGCCAGTGCTGCTTTGGCAAAATGCAGAGCAGTACTGGATGCCTGAGTAGAATAGGGTGCGCTGTAGACCACTAGGGAGAACTTCATCCTGGGCGTCTCTGAATAAAACCGATACGTCAGTCAGGGTTTCCTGAAAAAGAAAAGCCCCGCCGGCGGACGTCGACAGGGCCATGAGCATACTCTTTTTCGGGTTCAATCATCCCCGGAGAAAGCGCCCAGAAGATGCAGGAGGTGAACGAAAATATTGTACAGGCTCAAATAGAGGCTAACCGTGGCCCTGATGTAATTGGTCTCGCCACCATGGATGATACGGCTGGTATCGAACAGAATCAGGCCGGACATGACCATGATGATGGCGGCGGAAAGTACCAGGGACAGAATCGGAATCTGCAGAAACAGATTCAACAACATTGCCACGACTGCGACGATAAGCCCGGTGAACAGAAAACCTCTCATAAAAGAGAAGTCCTTGCGTGTGGTCAGGGCATAACCTGAGAGGGTGAAGAAAATCAATCCGGTGCCACCCAGCGCCTGCAGGACCAGGCCAGGCCCGTTGCTCAGGGACAGATAGTAACTGAGCATGGGACCAAGGGCAGCGCCGAGGCAGCCGGTAAAGGCGAAGATTGCGATGATGCCCTGACTCGAGTCAGCGGCTTTATGCACCCAGAACAACAGGCCGAAACTCACCAGGGTCAGAATCAGGGCCGTACCCTGGCCTATCTGCATGGCCATGGCCACCATCGCGGTAAAAGCACTGAATAGCAAGGTCATTGAAAGTAGCAGATAGGTGTTTTTGAGTACCTTGTTGGTAGCCAACACCGACTCTTGACTGCGTTCTATACCATAACCATATTCATTCATTCATGTTCTCCATTTTTCTTGCCATTTGTTTAGACTGACATATCAAAACAAGACTTACATGATACTTGGACAGGCACTAAAAGCAAGAGTTTCCGGCCCTTCTGAAATCCTCACGACGCTCGTTCTTCGACGCGTCAATCCGGTTGACTGAAAACCAAATTACTGTAAGATTCCCACCTTCGCGGAGGGGTGGCAGAGTGGTTTAATGCACCGGTCTTGAAAACCGACGAGGGTGAAAGTCCTCCGAGAGTTCGAATCTCTCCCCCTCCGCCATATTTGATCAAGTCCGCATGGATTTCAGCCTTCTTC
>JAVVEZ010000067.1:0-20041 GCA_032250895.1 Pseudomonadales bacterium
GGCTTTGCGGCAACAGCCCCGCAAAGGATAGCCTTGCGGTTTTTTCTGGCTATCGTGGGCGTGTTGTTTACGCTGTTTATTACCGCCTATTTTATCCGGATGGAGCTTGAAGATTGGCGTCCCATGCCGGAGTCGCCATTGTTATGGTTGAATACGCTGATTCTTTTCGTCAGCAGTGTCGTGTTGCAGTGGACCCGGGTGATGATGAACCGTGGTTTGAAAAATAAAGTCAAAACAGGCTTTCTGATTGGCGCTGTGCTGACCCTTGGTTTTGTTTTTGGCCAGCTTTCAGTTTGGCAGCAAATGAGTGCGGAAGGCTACTATCTGTACAACAATCCGGCCAATTCATTTTTTTATGTTCTTACCGGTATTCATGCATTGCATATTCTGGGAGGGCTCTGGATCTGGACCTGGGCAGGTATCAGGCTGTGGTCGGGTACCGCTGTCGAAGGGATTCGCCTGAGTGTGGAACTGTGTGCGGTTTACTGGCATTTTCTGTTATTGGTCTGGCTGGTTCTATTTGCATTATTATCTTATACCTAGGATGGATGTATGACTGAGCAAACCATGAAAAATACCGGGCATTTACAAACGGTAATCGCTGACTGGGCAGAGGAAAAACAGACTTTTCATGTGCCTTGGGGCAAGGTCATGATGTGGATTTTCCTGGTCAGTGATACCTTTATTTTTACCAGTTTTTTGATTGGCTACATGAATGTCAGGTTGACGACGACCGAACCCTGGCCCTTTCCCAGTGAGGTGTTTGCGCTGACGCTCTTCGGTCAGAATGTTCCTCTCATCCTGATCGCCATCATGACTTTCATTTTGATTACCAGTAGCGGCACGATGGCTCTGGCGGTGCGTTATGCCCATTTTCGGGACAAGAAAAAAATTGCCATGTTCATGCTGTTCACGGCGCTGTTTGGTGCGACCTTTGTGGGCATGCAGGCTTTCGAGTGGTCCAAACTGATTGCCGAGGGAGTCAGACCCTGGGGCAATCCCTGGGGAGCACCGCAATTTGGCTCGTCATTTTTCATGATTACCGGGTTTCATGGATTGCACGTTTCCATCGGTGTGATCTATCTGTCCACCGTGGCCCTGAAGGTGTTGAAAGGCGACTATGACAGGAAGAACAATTACGAAATCATCGAGATTGCCGGACTGTACTGGCACTTTGTGGATCTGGTCTGGGTATTCATCTTTGCATTTTTCTATTTATGGTAGAGGCTCATATGGAACATTCGGAAGGTCAGCAGCATCCCATTGGGATTTATTTGAAAGTCTGGGCATTGCTTTTTGTGTTGAGTACCTTTTCCTATCTGGTGGATTATTTCAATTTTCAGGGACTGATGCGCTGGAGTCTGATTATAATTTTCATGCTGCTCAAGGCCGGGTTTATCGTTGCCGTTTTCATGCATGTGATGTGGGAACGCATGACACTGATCACCGCCATCCTGATGCCACCGCTCGCGCTGATGGTCTTGTTGGGTTTTATGACATCGGAGGGCCACTACACCTTCGGTACCCGGGTAGATCATTTTGGGCAGCCGGTACAGGCCGAAAGAGTCCATGTCAGCGAGGCCGGGGAAGAGCATTGATTTTGTTGTGAGCCACTGTGATGCTCTTGTCCTTTGGAGTGGAAAAATGAGGGATTTTATCCCGTCTGGAGTCGTGGGAAATTCATAAAAATCTGCTTTCAATCCTGCTTTTTTTCTGCCTGCCGATATTTTGCATACAGGTTTATGCGCATGGCAGTGTCACCCCCGAAGCTGACCTGTGCGTCATTAAAATTGGTTATTACCGGGCCCATTTCAAAATTTTTCTGCCGCAGGCCCGGCAACAGCAGGAATTTTGTGAGGATTTGCCGGAGGTTGGTGAAGCCATCTTCGTCATGGAGTATATACACGGGGATCTGGGCAGCGTTCCCATTGATTTTCGTATCATCAGGAACGAGACCGGTCTGGGACGTTTTGCCGGCCTGGAGGACGTTCAAAAAATTGATGACCTCGACAGCCTCACCGTTTTTTATCAGGCCCCGGCAGTGGCGGCCGATGTGTTTACGGTCATCCACGAATTCAAGGAAGAGGGTGATTTCCTTGGTATCGTGACGGCGACCCGTGCCGGTACGGACCAGGTTTATTCCGCCGTGTTTCCTTTCGAGGTTGGCTTCACCGGTTTTGGACTCTGGCCGCTCTTCATTGTACTTGCGCTTGTCATCCAGTTTGCTTACTGGCTGATGAATGGCGGCTATAGCCGCTGGCGTCAATCGTTCAAACCGGAGTCTGGGCATGCATGAACATTCGGTAAAGAAACGGGCCGGATGGCCGGTCTCAATCCTGCTTTCCGTTCTCCTCATGGTACTGGCCTCAACTCTTGTTGCGGCTGAGCGGGATAGCACAGGGCCATCAGAGCGCACCTGGCCCTCTGTCGGGGGTGCCTTTCGTGTCGGCTATCGCAGTGAACTCGCCCCCATCGTAATCAATCGGATCCATCATTGGGTTCTGCATGTGGAAACCAGCGCTGGACAAGCCCTGACGGATGCCCAGCTGAGTGTCAGTGGCGGTATGCCCGCCCATAATCACGGCATGCCGACCAGTCCGCGTATGACACAGAACCTGGGCAATGGCGACTATCTGTTGGAAGGCATGCGCTTCCATATGATGGGTCACTGGGAGATCAAGGTGGGTATCGAGGCTGATGGCATCAGTGATGTGGTAACGATTCCCTTGGATCTATGAACCAGACCGGCCCAGGCAAGAAAATAGCGGGCTCAGTGCTGGTGCTGGGTTTGCTGGCTGGAGTCTGGCATTTATCGAATAAGCCTGAGCCTGCACCCTGGTCGGAAAGCGAAATAGCAATATTGACCTCATTGTCACTTGCCAGTCTGCCTCCCCTGGCCCCGGACCCCTCCAATGCCGTGGCGGATGATCCTCTCGCCGCAGAACTGGGCCGGGCGTTGTTTTCCGACTCTCGTCTGAGTGGCCAGGGCAATGTCTCCTGTGCCACCTGCCACCAGCCAGACAGGTATTTCACTGATGGCCTGGTCAAGGGGCGGGCACTCGGCGTTTCAAAACGGCATACGCCAAGTCTTCTCGGGATCGCCTATAGCCCCTGGTTTTATTGGGATGGTCGCAGGGACAGTCAATGGTCACAGGCACTTTCCCCATTGGAAGATCCCGCTGAACATGGCGGAAACCGCATGCAATATGTCCGCCTGATTGCCACAGACCCCGAGTATCGGAAGGCTTATACACGGCTGTTCGGCATGCCGCCTGATTTTTCCGATCACAAACGCTTTCCGGAGGCCGCTGCACCGGTCGCCAGGCTTGACTGGCGAAGGGCCTGGCAGACAATGAGCAGTGCAGATCAGCATCGGGTCAACCAGGTCTTTGCCAACATGGGTAAGATGCTGGCCGCTTACGAACGTAGCTTGTTGCCGCAGCCAGCGCGCTTTGATGCTTATGTAGCGGCCGTGCGAGAGAATGACGAAACAGCACAGCACAGTTTGTTCAACAGAGACGACGTGGCAGGATTGCGTCTTTTTATCGGGCCGGCAAACTGCACCCAATGTCACAACGGCCCCTTGCTGACCAATAATGCCTTCCATAACACCGGCGTTCTTCCCGCCCCGGGAGAAGTACCGGACCGGGGGCGCAGCGAAGGAGTCGAGCAGGCCCTGGCGGACCCCTTCAACTGCCTGGGCCGCTACAGTGATGATCCGGCCCGTCAATGCCCGGAGCTGACCTACGTGCGCAAGGGTATTGAATTGCTGGGTGCGATGAAAACACCATCCCTGCGCAATGTTGCAGACACCGCACCTTACATGCACAAGGGACAGCTGGCAACGCTGTCCGAGGTGTTACAGCACTATAATCGTGCCTCAGTTGCGCTCATTGGCCATAATGAGGCCAAGCCATTGATGCTTGGCTCTCGTGAACTCCGGCAACTGGAAGCCTTTTTGAACACGCTGACAGGACCGTCCATGGCAGCAAGCGCCGTCCCAGAACATTGAATCGGTATTCGGCAGGCCCGCTTCTTCGCTTCTTTTGCAAATCAAAAGCGCCGTGTGACATCGAAGCCCCAACTGCGCAAGGGCGCCCGAAATGTGAAGCCTCCCGGAGAAAATTCGCTGTTATAGTGATTGTCGGTAAGATTTTTTGACCATCCAGTCAGAGTCCAGTCATCGTTTTGCAGGGACGCACGCAGATCCAGCAGGTTGACCGGGTCTCGCGATGTGGTGTTGAAAGGTTCCCACCAGGTTCTGCCCAGACGCTGATAATCTGCCCTGAACACCAGATCCAAGTTGAACAATTGCGTAGGATAACGGTATTCCAGCCCTATATTGGAGGTCACCCGTGTCACCAGCGGGGATTCGTTACCCAGGGCGGCATCATCCACAAAACGTTTTATCTTGCTGTCGTTGAAGCCGATGCCGGCGTCGAGAATGAGCCCGTCAGTCACCAGTGCTTCCATACTTATTTCAAAGCCATTGTGTTTGACTTTGCCGATGGTTCCCAGGTTTTGCGTGGAGTTTTCCGCGATGAATACGAAAAAAGGTTCGCCTTTTGACGAGGTGTGATAGGCGGCGAAGTTGAGATTCAGCCGCTGATCCAGAAGCTGGGTTTTCAAGCCCAGTTCCACGGTACGGGCTGTTTGTGCCTCGAAAATATCATCCACGCCGGCAATGCCGAGCCGTGCGGCCACGGACGCAACGCCGGTCTGGTTGAAACCGCCGGAACGAAAACCTTTTCCCCAACTGCTGTAGATGGTAACCGTATCGGTCGGTTGATAACGCAGGGTGAATTTAGGTTGAATCGAATCGAAGCGGGTGCTGCGTCTCTCCCCTTCAAAAGCCGTGGGATCAGGCAAGCAGGGTGTGGGAGTGAAGCCGTCGGGAAAACACAGGGGGGCATCAGGCGTCAATGTGGTGATGTCGCGTTGGTCATTGTCGTAGCGGATGGCGGCTTCCGCCTGCCAGTAGTCGTTGATGTCGTAGACCAGGTCACCGAAAAAGGCGAAGGCGAAATTATCCTGCTTGTCCGACAGAAAAGAAGTCGGCAGATTCAAGGGGTTGCTGCTGGGGTTGCGCTTCTCCGGGTCGATGCCATTACCGGTATCGAAGCGGGTGCTCAAGGAAACGAAACGGTCGGTGGAAATGAAATAACTGCCGACTACCCAACGCAGACTCTGGGTATCGGGCGAGGTCAGCCTGAATTCCTGACTGATGGCATCGGTTTTGAACAAGCTGACCTGATTCAGGTCCAGCGGAAAGCCGAGCAGATTGGCCAGGAAGGAATCCGGAATAGGCAGAAAATCAAAGGCATCTCCGGAACTGAACTCATCAGTCTTGTTCCAGGCGGTGACCGAGGTCAGGGTCGCGAAATCCATGTCATATTGCATTTTCAGGGATGCATTGTAACTGTCACGCTCGTTTTTACCGGGGTTGTTGACCCGTATCGGCAGAATCTCATCCACGTCTTCGGTGATGGCGAAGGCGAAAGCCCGGGAATTGGTAAGAATCACGTTGCCGATCAGGTCGGCGGAGAAATTCTCCAATGGCTCCCACAGCAGGCGCACGCGCGTGGAGAAATCTTCGAAGGCATCCGCTTCGTTATCGAGAAAGGTATTGGGCACTATGCCATCGGTATCCTTGTAAGAGGTGCCGATACGGTACTTGAGTGTATCCGTAATGGGACCGGCGGCGGTGGCGCGTACCCGGAAGCCAGGCCCATTGTCGGCACCCACTTTGATGCTGCCCTCGAAGTCGTCGCTGGGGGCCAGGGTATCGACGATAATGGCTCCACCAATGGCATTGCGACCGTAGAGGGCACCCTGTGGGCCTTTCAGCACTTCAATGTGCTCGATGTCGAACAATTCCACGTTGAACATCTCGGGATTGCTTTGCAGTACACCATCGACGACGACCGCCACGGAAGGTTCGCTGTTGCGTGCCTGTCCGATGCCGCGCGCGACGATGAAGGAGACGCCCTGATTCTGGGTTTGTACCATTTGTACGTTGGGCGTGAGATTGATGAAATCCTGGGGTCGTTCTATGCCACTGGAGGCTATTCTGTCTTCCGAAAAGGCGGTAACCGTAACGGGCACATCCTGAGAGGATTCCGTACGTTTACGTGCGGTTACCACGATTTCTTCCAGCACCGGTCCGCTGCTCTGAGCGAAGGCTCCAGCGGAAAAGATCAGCAGACTGGCGAAGAGAAACTCGGCCCGGAAGGACTGGGACAAGGCAGTTTTTTTGCGAAGCGGAAATGGAACCCCTTGGTGTTTTAGCATAATCGGGACATCCTTTTTGATTAATGGCGTTATGAATTCCCCACGTGATCGCGATCAAGACATCATTTTCGTATAGCGAAACATGATTTTGGTGCAGGCTATTCAATTCAAAAACAAAAGTCAACAACTTGTTCCGACTGTATGGAGAACGTAGCCGATAGTGTTGCTTTGACCGGAAAATACCAGAATCGCCCGGCATCAATATCAATATTGTTTGTTGCGAATTCAGTCCCTCATCGAGACATTCCCGTTGAGTTTAGCAGCAGACGTCTGAAAGTCCAGGCAGATAGGGTATGATCAAACCCGGTTTTATGTCGCTGACATTCGGGATTGGATATATGGATGATCATTTGCTTTATATCATGGCGTCTATCGTCGTGCTGGGAGTTCTTGCCCAATGGCTTTCCTGGCGCCTGCGCCTGCCGTCCATCCTTGCCCTGCTAATTCTGGGTCTGGTGGCTGGACCTGCGACGGGTCTGTTACAGCCGGATCTGATGTTTGGTGATTTGTTGTTTCCACTGATATCTCTGGGTGTTGCCCTGGTTCTCTTCGAAGGTGGTCTGACGCTCAAACTGGAGGATATTCGTGGTCATGGTGCGGCCGTTACGCATATGGTTACCTGGGGGGCCCTGTTAAATGTTGTCTTGATCGCCGGAGGCGTCTGGTGCTTCACAGCGATCCCTGGAATGCTGGCTTTATTATTCGCCTCGCTGGTAGTGGTTACCGGCCCCACGGTGATCAGCCCTTTGTTGAGAACAGTACGGCCGAACAGCAAAATCCGTCATATTCTGCATTGGGAAGGTATTCTGATTGATCCGCTTGGCGCCTTGCTGGCAGTTCTGGTATTCCAGTTCATCAGTGTCGGATCCAGTGTTGATTCATTGGGTTTCTTCGTTCAAGGCGTGCTTGTCGGTATGACCAGTGGTGTGGCGGTTGCGGCGGGTTTGGGATTTCTTTTGCGCCGTCATTGGGTGCCTGAGTATTTACAGAACGCATTGACTCTGGCAGCGGTGATACTGGCTTTTGCCGGCAGCCAATATCTGGCCAATGAATCCGGTCTGCTCGCCGTCACAATCATGGGAATGTGGCTGGGAAATATCCGTGGTCTGGATACCAGTGAGATACTTAACTTCAAGGAAAGCCTGTCAGTACTGATTATCTCGATCTTGTTTATCGTATTGGCGGCGCGGGTCGATATTGAGATCATGCTGGCCACAGGCTGGGACGCTTTGGTGTTGATTGTCATCATCACCGTGGCACGGTTTTTGGTGGTCTGGCTGGCTACACTGCGGCAGGAGTACAGCTGGCAGGAAAAATTTCTTATTGCCTGGATTGGCCCTCGCGGAATCGTCGCGGCAGCAGTTTCCTCCCTGTTTGCAGTGAGGATGGAGGCACTCGGTTATCAGAATAGCGAATTGTTGGTGACCTTTACCTTTCTGGTCATTATTGGCACTGTGGTTCTGCAAAGCTTCACCGCGCGTCCCCTGGCAAAGCTGTTGGGGCTGGTGGAAGATGAACCCAAGGGTATTTTGATCGTCGGTGCCAACCCGGTGGCTCGTACCATCGGCAAGGCACTGCAGAGCCTGGGGTTCACGGTCAAGGTTACGGACACCAGTTGGACGGAAATTCAGGCGGCACGAATGGATGGCCTGGATACGTATTTTGGCAATCCGGTTTCCGCCCATGCCGATCGTCATCTTGACCTGGTCGGCATTGGCCGGTTGTTTGCCATGTCGCAGCGGTCTGCCTTGAATATGTTGGCCTGTCTGAAATACCGCAGTGAATTTGGACGACAGAGGGTCTTTACGCTACGTAATGCCGAAGAGAAAGAGACCACCGGGAAATACCCCTCCAATGATCCATATCATGGCCAGCGCCTCTTTGGCAAAGATGTTTCCATGGAAAAACTGGCCGCTCTCATCGCTCAGGGAGCGCAGGTGAAGGTGAGTCTGTTGACCGAAAATTATGACTGGGATGCCTATCAACGCAGGTATGGCGACAGGGCCGTACCTTTGTTCGGACTCGATGGAAAGGATCATCTGCGGGCGTTTACTGATGGCTTTGAACCCAAATTACAGGCAGGCTGGCGAATACTGGCACTGGTCCCTGCCGAGCTGCTGGCCGAATAGATGACGGCTTTTTTATGTAAACAAGTTATGGACCGGAGGCTTTGTTTTTCAGCAGGTTCAGGATGTTGCTGCTGAGAAGCAAGGTGGTGATAACAACGGCCGCCGCCATTGCGAACCATTGCAGTGCGTAGGACATATTTCTTCCTGTATCGGCTGTCACAGCGGGCCAGTGCCGGATCAGAACACCGGCCTGGTCTGGGTTCAGACGAACAGGATAGGGAAAAAGACGAGTGTCAAAGAAGGGGCTCAATTCGCCAATATTCAGATAGCGAATCAATAAGGGCCATTTTAGCTCTTTGATATCGCTGCTCCTGGCCATCATGCCCGGCGTTGGCACATGGATTTGCCCGCGCACTTGCTGAACGCCATGTATGCGCGGCAGCTTTTTGTTCAATTCTTCATAGGAAGCAATGCCGGTCCAGCCCCGGCTCACCATGACGATTTCATCGGATGACGTCAGCTTGAAAGGGGTGACTATTTCATAGCCGGGTTGTTGCTGCCAGGTCTGGTAAATCAGGTAGATACTTTGTTCATTGAGGTATTCTCCGTGTAACAAGACCTCCTGGTTTTGTAATTGCCGCATGTCGATGCCGAGTCCAGCCAGTGGAACCGTTTCAATCGGCACCGCTGCTTCCTGCTGCATGAGCTGGGCGCTGTTCCGGGCCTGCATTTTTTCTTCGGCGCGATCCAGTTGCCACAGCCCCAGCCGGACCAGCCCCGAAACCGTCAGCACAACGCAGGCCGCAATAAACCAGTTGAATCTGAATTGCAGCCTGCCGACAGGGACGATCCGGGTGGAAGAGATTCGGCTGAGCATGCATTCATCCGGGTGCTTGAAAACAGACAAGCCATTATAGGACAGCTCCGGAAATTCGTCATTCCCTTGTTGCTTGGCTGGATTTCCACCCGCGCGCACGGTTGTACGGAATAATTCTTCCCCCTTGATGGTTGAGGGAGATGAATCGTAGCCACTGAGCAGGACAGCACCGTGGTGGCTCCGCTCGCTCGCTTACGCTCCTCGCCGGACCACTCCGCCACTGTCGGCAGGATCCGTGTCAGACCAGGCAGAAAAAAGCTCCTGGCTACACCTCTATTTTGTGAATGGCGATTCCCACCAGTGTGCTGATGATGCCACCAACGGAAATGATGGCCAGTAGCGCGCAAACGGTAAAAACAATGTCCAACATCATCTTGGTCCTGTCCAGAATGTGAACAGAACGATAGCAGATGAGTGGGACAGGACGCTTGATTTGAATCAAAAAACCATTCTGTCCACAATGATGGCCAGAAACAGAAAGGGCAGATAGATGATGGACGCCTGAAACACATGGCGGGCCTTTGCGGTGCTGACCGTCTGATAAAAGGCAAGCGCGAAATACAGAAAAATGCCTCCGGCAATGAGTGCGCTGAACAGATAAACGAAGCTGGAATCGCTCAGTATAAAAAGAAGCAGACTGGCGAGGAACAACAAAACGCTATGGATCATGATCTGCCGGCTTGTTTTTCTGCCATCGGGATCATTGTGGGAAAGCATCTTGAAGCCTCCCAGCAGATAGTCTTCCCGGTAGACCCAGGAAATGGCAAAAAAATGTGGCATTTGCCAGAAATACAGGATCAGAAACAGCGACAGTGCCTCCGGGCTCAGACTGCCGGTGACGGCAGTACAGCCCAGCACCGCAGGCAGGGCGCCAGGCACTGCACCGACCCAGGTATTGAGAACAGTCCGGCTTTTCAGGGGCGTGTAGATGAACAGGTAGCTGGCCCAGGATGCAAAACTCAAGAGCAGGGTGAGTGTGTTGACCTGGTAGCCGAGAACCAGAAAACCCATGACGGAAATGACGATGCCGAAAATCAGGGCCCGGGTTTTTCCCAGCCGCCTCGCTGGCAATGGTCGCATTTTGGTACGCCGCATCAGGCTGTCAATATGCCGTTCGTACCATTGATTGAGCGCGTTGGCACCACTGCCGACACAGGCAACACCCAGCAGGGTATACAGGAAAACCGTCATGCTGCCCTGGGTGCGGGCCGCCAGATAATAGCCCATGGCCGTGGAAACCAGCACCAGAGAAAGCAGACGGAGTTTCATCAACGCGACATAGTCAGAGAGGGTATTGAAGGACGGTGATGCAGACGGCATAGAGTGCGTTCTTGATTTCATTTTCGAAGTTCTGACTGGCAGGAAGTGTAACACAGTGTGCCGGCAAGCACGGCAGGGGGTGAAACAGCTGTGGCCATGACTGGTTAAAAAAACCATATATTGGTCAATAATTCCCAAGGGAATATGAGCAGGAACAAGGTTTTAAAAAAATAATAAATTAAAACAATAACTTAAATAATATAGAAAGTTGGCACGGAGCCTGCTATATCGTTGCTGCGGCCTGCGATGGCCAGCTTTGGATGCCAGTACAAACAGAAAAAAAGAGGTCAGTATGAAACAGTACACCAGAGCTATTCAGAGCTTCCCTAGAGCCCTGTTCACTCTCATGGCAGCCGCCACCATCCTGACGGCCTGCGTCTTTGCGCCTGATGGTGATGGTCGTCATTACACCCAGAGCCCCACCATCGGCCAGGAATTGCTGGATCTGGACAAGGCGCGCGCTGCCGGTGCCATCAGTGATGGTGAATATCAGCGCTTGAAAGATAAACTCATTGCACGCTAACCAGGAGGTGTCCTCATGGGCATATTTTCGCGCTTGTCCGATATCATCAATTCCAATATCACCGTCTTGCTGGACAAGGCTGAAGACCCGGAGAAAATGATTCGCATGGTGATCCAGGAAATGGAAGAAACGCTGGTGGAGGTGCGCAGCACATCGGCGCGGATCATCGCCGATAAAAAAGACTTGCAGCGCCGTGATCAACAACTCGCCCGGCAACTGGAGGACTGGCAGCGCAAGGCGGAGCTGGCGCTGAGCAAGGGACGGGAGGACCTGGCCAAGGCCGCGTTGCTGGAGAAAGCCGCCGTCATGGATGTGATTGCGCAGATCGAGGAGGATGTCTTTGCGCTCGACGAGTCCCTGAACAAATTGAGTACGGAGATAGAGCAGTTGCAGAACAAGCTGAATGATGCCCGCGCCCGGCAGAAAACCATGATCATGCGACAGCGCGCCACCGAGTCTCGTCGCGCGGTACACAGCAAACTGCACAGCACCAGCATAGACAAGGCGATCAACCGCTTTGATCATTTCGAGAAGAAAATCGACGTGATGGAAAGTGAAATAGAGGCTTATCAGTTGGGAAACAAGGGCATCGAAGCTGAATTCGCCGCCCTGGAAAAAGAAGGCAGGGTTGATCAGGAACTGGCGGATCTCAAAACCAGGCTGGGCAAAAACAAAGAAAAATAATCAACAGGTAGCTTGCTATGGCACAGATTATTGGCAGTTTGACGGGCCTGGCGGCAGTGCTTCTGCCGGTCTGGATCGTCTGGGTCGTGATGCATTACAGGTCCAGAAACAAATCCGCTTCCGGCTTTGATGAGGAAGAACTGAAGCAACTGGAAGAATTGTCCCGGATTGCGGACAGCATGGCAGAGCGGATCAAGACCCTGGAATCCATCCTGGATGCGGAAACACCGGAATGGAGGGATCACCATGGCCAGGACTAAGAAAACCCTGCATCTGAACAGGCAGAACAGGAAATTCCTGGGTGTCTGCGCCGGGGTGGCCGATTATCTGGAGATTGAGGCCTGGTCGGTCAGGCTGGTCTTCATCATCAGCTTTTTCTTCGGTGCCTGGTTTCTGCCGATCCTGTATTTCGCAGCCTGGTTCCTGCTCAATGAAGAATCCGGCAATATCAAGGACAGTATCTCGGAAAGCCAGACCTTCAATCATTTCAAGAACGTTGATTATAAAAAAAAGATATACCGCAACAAAAGGGAGGGCAGGTTGCTGGGAGTCTGTGCCGGCGTGGCCGACTATCTGGAAGTGAATGTGTTTGTCGTCAGACTGATGGCCTTTGTGCTGTTCTTTCTGTCCGGCACGCTGATGACGGTCGCCTATGTTGGTGCCTATTTCATCCTGGACGAAAGGCCCGACCGTCTGCCTTATATGGGAGCGAGTTCCAGCGACCGTGCGACCCGGGAAAAACTGGATGAGCAGATCCATTCCAGACGCAGCGAAATCAAGCAGTGTGCCCGCAAATTTTCAAACTTGCAGGAGCGTCTGGCGCGGCTGGAAGCCTATGTCACGTCGAAGCAGTTCAGGCTGCATCGGGAATTCAGGAATCTTTCCTGAGGCAACGCTGAATAAGTCGTCATTCCGGAGCAGACCGGTATCACCAATGGCAAGCTTACCCTCACCGGCTGAGACCGTAGTGGATGTCGGCTCGATTCAGAAGTTGCAGCAGGACAAGCAGAGCACCATGGTCCTGGATACAGGCCAGCCAGCCCTCAGCCGATGCCGAAAAGAACGGCGCCATCGAGCAGGCGCTTGTCCATGGGCATGCAGACAAGGTTCCATTATAATCCAGAAGCATATATGTGCATGATCAACAGGCAGCCGGAAACATGACAAGATCATCCTCCCGCCAATGCCTCGACTGCGGTATGAGCGTGACATTTGCTCTGGACGATTGGTCCGAAGAGTCGCCTGGCATTACCTGCCCGAAATGTGATGCCGACCTGTTTGCCCAGACTGATGGCTCCTGTCTGACCGTGGATATCGCTCATCAGGGTGAAACCATCAGTGATGCTGTGGATAAAATGACGCAGGTGCTGGCCCGTGCCAGGGCCGGGTATTATGGCTCGGTGCGCCTGATTGTCGGCGGTGGCCGGATTCATGATGAAATTGCTGCGCACCTGTATTTTTTGCAGCAGCAGGGCCGTATCATATCCTGCCAGGAAGCCGGTGGTAATCCGGGTGCCATACTGGTGCGAATCAGAAAGTAGGCCGTGCTCAGCTATTGGACAGCGGATTCATATCCATAAATCGACAGACTCGTGACAAACAAGACTCAGCCAATATCCCGACAAGCACCTCAGCATTCCTTCCAGGCCCTGCATGACGCCATTGACGGCTGCCTGATCCGCGATCAGCATGTTCTGCGTCGGGAACTGAAAAAGCTCAGCCAGCAGGGTGTCCAAAAGACTGGTCAACAGGGCGGCCAAAAGAGCGGTGAAAAGAGCAGCCAACAGGCTGACAGGCACAAGAATGCCGAGACTGCGCTGCAGCGCCTGACGCAGCGGATTGCGGCCTCTGCTGCCAATGTCAGGCTGAAACAGACCCAGGTGCCACGTGTCAGCTTCCCTGAAGGCTTACCGGTCAGTGCCCGGGCGGACGAAATTCGTGAAGCCATTGCCAGGCACCAGGTGGTGATCATTGCCGGGGAAACCGGTTCCGGAAAAACCACCCAGATTCCCAAGATCTGCCTGCAACTGGGGCGGGGTGCGAAGGGCCTCATCGGCCACACCCAGCCGCGTCGGCTGGCTGCCCGCAGTGTTGCCAACCGCCTTGCCGAGGAGCTGGCCGTGGCAGGGGGCAGCGAGGTGGCTTATCAGGTGCGTTTCAGCGATACCTCCAGTGAAGGCACCTTTATCAAACTGATGACCGATGGCATTCTGCTGGCGGAAACCCAGCACGATCCCTATTTGAACAAATACGACACCCTCATTATTGACGAGGCGCATGAGCGCAGCCTCAACATCGATTTCCTGCTGGGTTATCTCAAGCGCCTGCTGCCCAAGCGGCCCGATCTGAAACTGATCGTGACCTCTGCCACCATCGATGTGGAGAAATTTTCGCGTCATTTTGATCAGGCGCCGGTGCTCGAAGTTTCAGGCCGTACCTATCCGGTCGACATTCTGTACCGGGCCCCTGTCGATCAGGGAGAGGACAGGGACCTGGGCGAACAGGTGCTTGCCGCGGTCAGGGAGATGCAGGAGCTGGCACGAAAGAAACCGGTGCCCCACCGGGATATTCTGGTTTTCCTCAGTGGCGAAAAGGAAATTCGCGATGTGGCCGATGCTCTGCGTCAGGAAAAGCTGCCGCATACTGAAATCCTGCCGTTGTATGCCCGGCTGAGCAATGCGGAACAGAACCGGGTTTTCCAGACTCACACCGGCAGGCGCATCATCTTGACCACGAATGTCGCGGAGACCTCCCTGACCGTGCCCGGCATTGCCTATGTGATCGACGCCGGTACGGCCCGGATCAGCCGCTACAGTGTCCGCAGCAAAATTCAGCGCCTGCCGATCGAGGCCATTTCCAGAGCCAGTGCCAACCAGCGTGCCGGCCGGTGCGGGCGTTTGTGCGCCGGCACCTGCATCCGCCTTTACAGCGAAGAGGATTTTCTGAGTCGTCCGGAGTTTACCGACACCGAAATCACCCGCACCCATCTCGGTGCTGTCATTCTGCAGATGCTGGCCTTGAAACTGGGTGATATCGCAGACTTTCCCTTTGTCGACAAGCCGGATTCCGCCGCCATCAGTGACGGCTTCAAATTGCTCGAGGAACTGGGTGCCGTCACGGCTGAACGGCGCCTGACGGCAACGGGCCGTCTCCTTGCCAGAATTCCACTGGATCCCAAATTTGGCCGGATGATCCTGGAGGCTGCCAACAACAACAGCCTGCATGAGGTGTTGATCATCGTCAGTGCCTTGAGTATCCAGGATCCCCGGGAGCGCCCCTTGGACCGGCAACAGGCGGCCGATGAGAAACACCGGCGTTTCTGGCATGTTGAATCCGACTTTCTGGCCTGGGTGGCACTCTGGGACTATTTTGAGGAACAGCGTCAGCTTGTGCCCCGCAACCAATTGCGCAAATTCTGTCAGGAGAATTTTCTTTCCTATATGCGCATGCGGGAATGGCGCGAAGTGCACCGGCAACTGCATCTGGTCAGCCGCGACCTGAAACTGAACGAGAACCGGGAAGCGGCCAGCTATGAGCAGATTCATCAGGCGCTGCTGTGTGGCCTGTTGAGCCAGGTGGCGAATCTGATACCCGAAGACCGGCAGTATCTGGGTGTGCGCAACAGAAAATTCCAGATTTTTCCCGGTTCCTGTCTGTTCCGCAAAAAACCCAAGTGGATCCTGGCGGCGGAGCTGGTGGAAACCAGCCAGCTTTATGCGCGCATGAATGCCCGGATTGAAGCGGAATGGATTGAAAAGCTGGGTGGGGAACTCCTGAAGCGACAGTACTCAGAGCCGCATTGGGAAAAACGCCAGGGACGGGTAATGGCCTGGGAAAAAGTTTCTCTTTATGGCCTGGTCATCGTGGAAAAGCGCCGGGTTCCCTTCAGCCGGATAGACCCTTTGGCTAGCCGTGAGATTTTTATCCGGGAAGCTCTGGTGGCCATGCAACTCAATACCCGTGCGGGTTTTTATGCGCATAATCAGGCGCTGATTGCCCGGGTGGAACAATGGGAAGAAAAAACCCGGCGCAGGGATATCCTGGTGGACGAGAACGTTCTTTATGCATTTTATGACAGACAGTTGCCGGAACAGGTTCTGGATACTGTCAGTCTGGAAGCCTGGTGGCGCAAGGCGGAAAAGCAGAGCCCGGGGATACTGCGCTTACAGGAAGCCGACTTGATCAGCCCGTCAGCAGGAACCCTCGACAGCAGCCAGTTCCCTGACCAGTTGAACAGCGGCAGCATGTCCCTGAAACTGGCCTATCAGTTCAGCCCGGGGCAAAGCCAGGACGGCGTTTCCGTCAATGTCCCGGTGTCCGCGCTGCGGCAATTGCAGGAGGAGGAACTGGACTGGCTGGTGCCAGGCATGTTGCGGGAAAAATGTATAGCTCTGGTGAAAGCCCTGCCCAAACAGCTGCGCCGCAATTTTGTGCCAGTGCCGGACTATGTGGCCAAGGTCCTGCCCCGTCTCGACAGCCGGCAGGGCAGTCTTCGACAGTCACTGGCCCGGCAATTGAAAAGTCTCAGCGGCCTCGACATTCCACTTGAGCTCTGGAATGACTTCAAAATGGATGAGCATCTGCGGATGAATATCAAGGTGCTGGATGAACAGGGCGATGTCCTGGGTACGGGGCGTGACCTGCAGGCGCTGCGCAGTGAGTATGCCGACGAGATTCAACAGAGCATCGATCAGCATTCAAGAAACTCCATCGAGCAGCAGGGCCTGGTGAACTGGAGTTTCGAGGACTTGCCGGCTGTGTATACCGTAGACCATGGCGGTATCAGTATCAGGACCTACCCGGCCCTGATCGATGAGGGTGAGTCCGTTGCAGTGCGTCTTCTGGACAGCGAATACAAGGCACAGCTGGCTACCCGCGCCGGCGTGGTCAGGCTGGTTCTGCTCAATGTTCCCCAGCAGCTCAGGTATCTGAAAAAAAATCTTTTGCAGAATCCCCGTAAGCTGCCGATGTTGAAAATGCTGGGCAGTCGTGAATCGATCCTGGAGCGACTGCTCAGCGCTGCCTGCGTCGAGGCCTGTGCCCTGGATCAAAGTCTGCCACGCACGCGCCGGGAATTTGAGCAGATGTTTGAACGTGGTCGGTCTCAGCTCGTCGATACCGCCGAAAGGGTCGAAGCCCTGCTGTATGACATCATGACCCAATATCATGCGGTACAGAGCCGGATCACACAGGCGTCCCTGCCAGAGTTGAAGGACTTGTTTGATGATATCCGCAAGCAACTCGAAGAGCTGGTATTTCCCGGGTTTCTGACTCAGATTCCCTGGGAGTGGTTGAAAGAAATTCCACGTTACCTGAAGGCCATCGATCAGCGCCTGGAAAAATATCCCGGGCAACGCAGCAGGGACCAGCAATGGCGCCGGCAGCTAAGACAGTGCTGGCAGAACTATGAGGGCAAGCGGATCTTGTTCGAAAAACAGGAAATCAGGGACCGTGAACTGGATACCTATCGCTGGATGCTGGAAGAATACAGAGTCTCCCTGTTTGCCCAGGCGCTGGGAACCCGGCTGCCGGTTTCGGACGCCCGCTTGCAGAAGCAGTGGGCAAAAACAGCTTAGGGGGCCTTATCGAGGGAAGTCACTTGCGAGCCTTGCAAGAAGAGAGTAGGGTGTGCGTCCCTGAATGTCCCAGTTCATTGTCAGAACGGGGTTGCGGTGATGCGTCAAACAGTCATGGCATGATGAAAAAAGAAACATATCCGACAATTCTGCTGATAGACGACGATTCCTCTGCCAGACAGGCCACTGCAAATTATTTGCGTGGCTGCCATTATTCCGTCAGTGAGGCGGGCAGTGGCCGGGAAGGTATCGATGCCTGTTCCCGCCTTCACCCCGATCTGATCATTTGCGACCTGACACTGCCCGATATGGACGGGTTTGCGACTCTGGCAGAAATTCAGCAGGAGTCCCCCGAAATGCCGATCATTGTCCTGGCGGATAAAAAGAGTACCAATGATGCCATCAAGGCAATCCGGCTCGGCGTCAGCGATTTCCTGCTCAAGCCCATTTCCGACCTGGAAATTCTTGGCTTGTCGGTTGGCAATACCCTCAAGCGCAGCGCGCTGCTTTCTGAGAACAGCCGCTACCGGAAGAAACTTGAAGTCATCAATCGCGAGCTTGAAAATACGGTGGAAATTTTCAAGCAGGACCAGCAGGCCGGACGTCATGTACAGATGAGCATGTTGCCCAAAACGCCGCTGGATATTGCCGGTTATCATTTCTCCCACAGTGTATTGCCCTCCCTGTATCTCAGCGGAGATTCTGTTGACTACAAACCGATCGCCAAAACCAAGGTCATGTTCTACATAGCCGATGTGTCAGGCCACGGTTCATCCTCGGCATTTATTACAGTGCTCTTGCGTTTTCGTATAGAGCAGATGCGCCGGGAATATATCAGAAGCCGTTTCATGGAAGATTTTTCGCCAGCCCCCCTGTTGGCGGTATTGAACCGGGACTTGCTTGACTCTGGACTGGACAAGCATATCACCATGTTTATCGGGGTATTGGACCATGCCGACAACAGCCTGCTCTACGGTGTTGCCGGACATTATCCCTTACCCGTGCTTTACAATGACGGGAAGGCTGGGTTTCTTGCCATCAGGAAAAGCAGCCTGCCGATAGGTTTGTCTGCCGAGGCAGAGTATTTTGAAGAGAAAATAAAGCTCAATGAAAAGTTTTCACTGACACTTTTCTCTGATGGCATCATGGAAATCCTCGACAGGAAGCCCTTGCAAAATCGCGAGGATACGCTGTTGCTGCTGGTGGAAGAAAGTGAAGGCAAACTTGAGAAGATCAAGACGGGTCTTGATCTGGACAATATAGGCAATGTCCCTGATGACATTGCGATCATGAGCGTATCTGGGTAATGAACTCCGGGAAGATTCTGGCGGCTGATTTTGATGGTGTCCCCGTACTGAAATTTGTCGGGGATGTGCGGGTCGTGATGAGTGCGACTCTGGACCGGTATTTTTCTGCCTTGCTGGATAAATCTGATTTGGAAGCCGTGTTGGTGGATATGTCGGAAACCACGGGGATTGACAGTACGGCGCTGGGTCTGCTGGCAAAAATGGCCATTCAGGTCAGGAAAAAATTTTCTATCAAGCCTACCATTGTGTCACCCAATTCCGATATTTCCAGGATTCTGTCGAGCATGGGTTTTGATATGATCAGCAAGGTTGTTTCTGATCCACTGACCCGGGTTACCCAGTTTGGTGAACTGGAATTCATTGATGAATCCGAAGAGCGGATACGGTTGAAGGTGATTCAGGCACATCAAACCCTGATGAGCCTGAATGACAAGAACCGCCTCCAGTTCCAGGATCTGGTGAATGCGCTGCAAAAAGAAAAGTAAGCATCCGTGAGATCAGGGTCAGGGCAGGTCGAACACCAGGGCGCGCACCGGCTCTGCCGCTGCAACCAAGCTCAGGGCCTGCACATGCTCCACTGCCAGACCATCGCCCGGGCCAAGTGCCTGCCCTGCCAGCGCCAAGGTGCCGTGAATGACATGAATCCAGCTCTTGCGGTCGCCGGACAGCGAAAACTCAAGCCGGTTGTCCGCAGGCAACACCAGTTGGTACAGTCGGGCATCCTGCTTCAGCACCATGCTGTCTTCGGCGCCGTCTGGACTCGCCACCAAGGTCAAACCCGGCTTTTGCGCAAAGGTCTGTTGCTGGTAGCCGGGCGCCTGGCCATATACGCGCGGCTGGATCCATATCTGCAGGAAATGCAGAGGCTCGGTAGCCGAGGCATTGAACTCGCTGTGGTGGATACCACTGCCAGCCGACATCAACTGGAATTCGCCCGGACGCAGTTCAGCGCTGTTGCCCTCGCTGTCCTTGTGCGCGATCACACCGTCGAGCACGCAACTGATGATCTCCATGTCACGATGACCGTGCGTGCCAAAGCCGGCACCAGGGGTGACACTGTCGTCGTTGATCACGCGCAGCGCCGAAAATCCCATGTGTTGCGGATCGAAGTATTCGCCGAAAGAAAAACTGTGCCGGCTGTCGAGCCAGCCGAAGCGGCTGCGGCCGCGGGCATCTGCCTTGCGCACACTGATCATGTTGGTTCCTTGTCGAAGTCGAAACTGGCCTTAACGATTGGCGAGCATACGGTCGGCGCTGAACGCACCGGCACCCGACAACAGCAGCGCTACCGAGCCGGCCAGCAAGGCCAGCCCGAACTCATAACCTTCATTGCTCATGAACAGACCGTTACCGATGTGCACGACAAAAATGGCGACCAGCATCGTCACTGCCAG
>JAVVEZ010000068.1:0-19423 GCA_032250895.1 Pseudomonadales bacterium
TTGCCGCATCAGAGCCTGCCAGCGTGTTCAGTGCAAGGCAGACCGGCGAAGGCATAGTGGGCTTATGTCGAGCCGGGCTAACGCCGCAATGGGCACGCTGGCAGGCTCCCGAAGGGCAGGCCCACAAGCCGCCTCCTGCTTTGTTGCTTGCTCTTGACATAGGCCCACTATGCCTGCGAGCAAGCGCCGCGCAGGTGACGGCTTGTGGACCTGCTGATACGGCAATGGAGGGGTGACATGACACTAACATAAATTTTTCAACATCCTGAACCCACACAAAAGCAGACCGACAGGCCCCTAAAAAATTGACATCCCGGTACGCCGGGTAAAGAGTTCCAGGACCTTCAGACCCACCAGGGAATTGCCGAAAGCATTCAGCCCCGGAGACCACACGCAGATGCTGAGCTGGCCCGGCACCAGCGCCACAATGCCACCACCAACGCCGCTCTTGCCCGGCAGACCCACACTGAAGGCAAACTCGCCAGACTGATCATAAAAACCGCAGCTTATCATAAGTGCATTGACCCGGCGTGCCCTGACCGGCTCCAGCAAGCGCACGGAATCGCCAGGGTTGATGCCGGCATTGGCAAGAAACAGAAAGGCGCGGGCCACATCTCGGCAGTCCAGCATCAGGGAACACTGATGAAAATAGGCATCGAGCACGGCATCCACCTCATTGTGAATATTGCCGAAACTTCGGATGAAGTTCGCCAAGGCCATATTCCGGTAACCGCTCTCCCGCTCCGAGCGGGCAATTTCCTCGCTGAAAGCAATGCCCGGATTGCCGGAAACCTGGCGCACGAAGGCCAGCAGTTCCGTCAAGGCATCCGGGCAGTGGCTGAGCAAGGCATCGGTGGTCACCAGGGCCCCGGCATTGATCAGCGGGTTGCGTGGAATGCCATTTTCCGTTTCCAGCTGCACCAGGGAATTGAAGGCGCTGCCGGAGGGCTCGCGCCCCACCCGGGACCAGAGCGCCTCGCCGATCCTGGCCAGCACCATGCTCAGCACCAGAACCTTGGACATGCTTTGAATCGAAAACGGCACATCGGCGTTCCCGATACTGTAGCTGCCACCCTCCAGGGTTTCGATGGCAATGCCGAAGTGCTGCGGATCGGCCTTGGCCAGCGCAGGGATATAAGTGGCCACCCGCCCCTGCCCACACAGTGCCTGTGCTTCTTCATGAATGTCACGCAGGAGCGCGGCATAATCAAAGGCCGGATAGCTCAGCGTCTTCATCGGGGAAAATCCGGCAGGGTATCCTTCACGATGGCAAGGGTTGCGGCTTTGTCGGCCGCCGAGATGTGACTGAAGCGAGCGGCGAAAGCCCCGGCGGCCAGTTCCTCGTGCAGTCGTGCATAAACCTGCTGCCTGACCACCTGCGGCAATGCGGCAAAGGCCTCGGAATAAACAAGATAGCTCAGTGGATAGCGAAAGGTTCGGCTGACCAGATCCAGCTCGCGCAGCGAGCGGCCCTGACTGTCGCGCGGCCCCAGTCGCTGGAAATATTCGCTGAAGCCGGACGTGCCACTGATTCTGTCATTCAGGGGGGCCTCGTCAACCATCAACAGGGCACGCACCAGGGGCTCACTGAGTTCGGCGATGGCGGCATCCGGATCTCGTTCGGCATCATTATCGGCGAGCAGCGTGCGAGCCTCGAAGTTGAGCCGGGTGAGCAGATTCTGCACCGCTATTTGATGCTCCACCACCAACAGGGCCACGATATCACTGTGAGGGCTCAGATAGGGAGCTATATTCAGCAGGCTGCTCAGATCGGTGATATTGCCGGTTTTGCTCACATCGGGATGGCTCAGCATGGCCGGATCGCGGATCACCAGATTGCCAAGGTGGGTCTGGCTTCCGTGACGGCCACTGACATACCAGCCACCCCAGCGCTCGGCCAGTGGCGTGCGGGCATCCGTGATCTGACTCTGCTCATGGGTGACGATCTCGCCGTCCGCATCCACCAGATTGGAGCTCATCAGAAAGCGGGGGACGCCACCGCCACTGAGGCCATAACTGTCATGACAGCGCAGGCAGCGGTTCATGACGCGCTCGGTCTCGGGCAAACCTTCTGGACTGCGGGTCAACACATAGAAGACCGGACCCAGATTGGGATCCATCGCCGCAATCTCGACAGAACTGCTGCCCTGTATCCAGGCTACATAGACCGAGTCATTGAAATACACTGCGCGCGGGGTCGCGGCGGTGATAAAGCGAAGTTTGAGGCTGGTCTTGGAAAACACCAGTATCTGCGTGGACGGATCGATGTCCAGCGCTGCCAGCAGGTCATCCAGGTAGCCCCGCGGCTCCCGGTATTCCAGACTGCGCTGCCCCCCGTCGATTTTCGCCAGCAGACGGCTCATCGGGTCGCTGGCCGCCGCAGTGCTATAGCCTACTGCCGGGTATTCCTGGTCATAGCGCAATTGCGCGGTGGCGCTCTGGCTCGACAGGCACAGCACGATGCTCAGGCTGGTCAGTACATCGGCAATGAAATATTTCATGGGGTCCTGAATTATCCGGTTCTGGGCCAAGGGTATGGCCCGCTTGCTGATTATACAAAAAAGCCCGGGACTTTGTCGGGCTGGTAATTCATCGCTCTCCCTAGTATTCTCGCCATCCAGACCGGACCTGTCGGTTCGCCTCGTCACTATCAAACATTAAGGAACTAGACTTTCATGGCTCAACTCTCAGACATTCAGATTGCCCAGGCCTCGCAGACGCAGGCCATCTCGGCCATTGGCGACAAACTTGGAATTCCCGCCGACTCCCTGTTTCAGTACGGCCCCAAAAAAGCCAAAATCGATTATAACTTTATCCGTTCCCTGGCCGACAAACCCAATGGCAAACTCATTCTGGTCACCGCCATCTCCCCCACCCCGGCCGGAGAAGGCAAGACCACCACCACTGTCGGCCTGGGTGATGCGCTGACCAGTATTGGCAAAAAAGCCGCCATCTGTCTGCGTGAACCGAGCCTGGGCCCCTGTTTCGGCATGAAGGGGGGCGCGGCAGGCGGTGGTTACGCCCAGGTCGTGCCGATGGAAGACATCAATCTGCATTTTACCGGCGACTTCCATGCCATCGGCGCGGCCCACAATCTGCTTTCTGCAATGCTCGACAACCACATCTACTGGTCGAACAGCCAGCAACTCGATGCCCGTCGCATCAGCTGGCGCCGGGTCGTGGACATGAATGACCGCGCCCTGCGCGATATCACCGTTGGCCTGGGCGGTCCCGGCAATGGTTTCCCGCGTCAGACCGGTTTCGACATCACCGTGGCTTCCGAAATCATGGCCATTTTCTGCCTGGCTACCGACATCGATGATCTGCGCCGGCGCCTGGCCAGGATCGTCATCGGCACAACCCGTGACCTGAAACCCATTACCGCCGCCGACATCAAGGCCGACGGCGCCATGACCGCGCTGCTCAAGGATGCCCTGATGCCCAACCTGGTGCAGACCCTGGAAGGCACCCCGGCGCTGGTGCATGGTGGTCCCTTTGCCAATATCGCCCACGGCTGCAACTCCGCCATGGCCACCACCACCGCACTGAAACTGGCCGACTACGTGGTCACCGAAGCTGGCTTCGGTGCCGACCTGGGCGCCGAGAAATTCTTTGATATCAAATGTCGCAAAACGGGCCTGAAACCGGATGCGGTCACCATCGTTGCCACCGTCCGCGCACTCAAGATGCATGGCGGCGTGGCCAAGGATCAGCTCAAGGGTGAAAATCTGGAGGCGGTCCGCAAGGGCATGTGCAACCTGGAACGTCATCTGAAGAACATCGCCAAGTTCGGCATGCCGGCCATTGTGGCCATCAATCGTTTCGACAATGACAGCCCTGCCGAAATCGACGTGATCCGGAAGGCCTGTGAAGCACTCGGCGTCAAAGTCATCGAGTGCACCCATTGGGCCGATGGCGGCGCCGGGGCGGCTGAACTGGCCAGGGAAGTGGTCGCACTGACCGACAGCGGCAGCAAGTTCAAGCCCCTGTATGAGGACTCCATGAGCCTGTGGGATAAAACCGAGACCATCGCCCGGGAAATCTATGGCGCCAGCGGCATCATCGCCGACACCAAGATTCGTCAGCAATTTGAACTCTATCAGCGCCAGTACGGCCATTTTCCGGTCTGCATGGCCAAGACCCAGTACAGCTTCTCCACCGATCCATCACTGATCGGAGCGCCCAGCAATCATGTGGTCGCGATCAAGGAACTGCGGCTGTCCGCCGGTGCCGAATTTGTGGTGGCCGTCTGTGGTGACATCATGATCATGCCGGGTCTGCCCCGGGTGCCTGCGGCCGAAAATATTTCCGTGAACGCAGATGGACACATAGAGGGTCTGTTCTAAGGAACTCTGAATAAGCCCACTCCTGTCGCCCCGGCGCAGGCCGGGGCCCAGAGAGAGACCCATGAACGAGATGACTTCTCCTTGATTCAGCATCATCATGTTCCGATAGCTTGACTGGGGGCTTTAGCGTTCATTACCATTCAGAGTCCGGACCCGCGTGAAAGGTCCTTGACGCTGGTCCACATTGCCCAGATCCCGCTGAGCGGGAACTGGGTTTATAACAACAAGGAGAAACTCCTATCATGGCTGCATCCTCAAAAGCTGCACTGGCAACGCTTGCTGAAGACAAAGAAAATACGCCTTTCCGGTTTTACGACAACCGTCAGAAATACCTGTCCTTCATCAACACCTGCAATGAAAAAACTGCCATTGCCAAGCGCGCCAGCCGCGAATTTCAGTTCATTCATCCCACGCCCCCGGCCTTCCGGATGTTTGATGCCGGCATGGGTGATGCCACCGTTCTTTCCGACTGCATGCGCGATCTGCACCAGCGTTTTCCGACCGTTCCGCTGGTGGTCGTGGCCAAGGAAATCAGCATGGAGGACGTGCGCATCGGCCTCGACAAGATGGTGGATCGTTTCTGCGAGCACCCTGCCACCATCCTGATCCTGACCAATCTGAATTATGCCGACGCCCCTCGTCTGATACCCCGGGATCTGGCCTCTGCGAGCGTGCTCAACTGGAAGGAAGTCAAACTGGAAGGCACCATGTCCTTCGGTTACAAGGAACAACTGGAAAGCCTGCACGACATGTTTGCCGATGGCTGGGCCACCGAGACCAGCAACGTCAGCGGCAACCCGGTATTCAAGAAACCCTCGGTGGTGGTGATCTACCGCAAGGACCATCAAATCCTGTTGGACTCGGTCATCCCCCGCCCCGGTCTGCAGAACTGGCAGTATGACTTCATTCTGGCTTCCCAGCCCTGGCGCGCCAAGACCTCGGCCCATTTCAAGGCGGAGAAGATCATTGCGCCACTGACGCGCACCTTGGCGCCCGGCGGACGCCTGCTGGCGGTGCAGTCCTGCGGCAAGGATCCGGCCCAAGACATCGTGGAGGAAATCTGGCCCGACGAAAACCCCTTCCCCGTGTCCCGGCATGACATCCTGCGGGAAGTGAAGCAAATCCTGGGCCGTGACGCCAAGGACTTCAATATCAAGGAAATGGCAGACGACAAGGCTGTTTTCAGCTACAAGATGCATACCCTCCCCTCCGAAATCGGCCCCGCCAATATCGGGACATCCACACTGTTCGCAGCCTGGAATGCCGCCATCTATGTATGCCAGATTGAAGAGCAACGGCTGGAAGAGGTCATCGCGGCCGGCAACTACCTGAAGGCCACGGCAAGAATCCTCAACGAGCATGGCGGCCTCTGGTTCAACGACGAGACCTTCGTCATTTCCCGCAACCGGAATTCCTGAGCAGGGTGCAGGGCTCCAAGCCTGTCCCATCCTATTCGTCTTTGGAAAGCTCTGACTAAACCTCATCCCGGCCTGCCTGGCCGGGATGAGGTTCGCGGGCCTCCTTTAAATCCAGGCGAATTCCGGTTATGATTCGCGGCCTGTCAAAAGCCCTGTTTTTTCGCCCATTTCCGACAGGAAGCCCGCTGTGCCCAAACGCAAGATTCTCGTCACCAATGCCCTGCCCTATGCCAACGGTCCCATCCATCTGGGACATTTGCTGGGCTATATTCAGGCCGACATCTGGGTGCGCTTTCAGCGCATGCGCGGCCACCAGTGCAGCTATGTCTGCGCCGATGACGCCCATGGCACCGGCATCATGCTCAGTGCGCAGCAGCAGGGCATTGCTCCCGAGGACCTGATTGCCCGGGTCAACCAGGAACATCAGCAGGATTTTCGCGCCTTCCAGGTTGCCTTTGACAATTACTACACCACCCATTCGGAAGAAAACCGGGTATTGTCGGAACTGATCTACCAGCGCTGCCAGGCCAACGGCCATATCAGCAGTCGCCGCATCACCCAGCTTTATGATCCCGACAAAAACATGTTTTTGTCCGACAGGTTCATAAAGGGAGAGTGCCCGAAATGCGGAACTCCCGACCAATACGGAGACAACTGTGAGGCCTGTGGTTCCACCTACAATGCCACCGACCTCGGCAATCCCCGATCCACCATTTCCGGGGCCACACCGGTGGCCAGGGAATCCATCCATTTTTTCTTCAAACTGCCGGAATTTACCGAACTGCTGAAAACCTGGACCCGCAGCGGCAGCCTTCACCCGCAGGTGGCGAACAAACTGGCGGAGTGGCTGGATGCCGGCTTGCAGGAATGGGATATCAGCCGCGATGCACCCTACTTCGGTTTTGAAATCCCCGGTGCCGGCGGCAAGTATTTCTATGTCTGGCTGGATGCCCCCATCGGCTACATGGCCAGCTTCCAGAATCTGTGCGCACGTGATGCCGGGCTGAATTTCGATGATTATTGGGATGCCGGCCAGAGCGTATTGGCCAACACCGAGCTGTACCATTTCATCGGCAAGGACATCATCAATTTCCATGCCCTGTTCTGGCCCGCCATGCTGAGCACGGCCGGTTTTCGTATGCCCACCGCGCTGGCCGTCAACGGTTTCGTGACCGTGAATGGGCAAAAAATGTCGAAATCACGCGGCACCTTTATCAAGGCCGCCACCTACCTGGAATATTTGAATCCGGAATACCTGCGTTATTATTACGCCGCCAAGCTGGGCAGTTCCCCGGATGATCTGGATCTGAACCTGGAAGACTTTGCGCTGCGGGTCAATGCGGATGTGGTGGGCAAGGTCGTGAACATAGCCAGCCGCTGTGCCGGCTTCATTCACAAGGGTTTCAATGGCATGCTGGCCGCCGACAACCCGGAACCCGAACTGCTGGAAGAATTCCAGAATTCACAGTCTGATATCGCCGATTTCTATGAAGCCCGGGAATACGCCAAAGCCATGCGCCTGATCATGGCGCTGGCAGACAAGGCCAACCAGTACATTGCCGACAGACAGCCCTGGACTCTGGCAAAAACCGCCCCTGCCGCCGCCGAGGTGCAGGCTGTCTGCAGCACCGGCCTCAACCTGTTCCGCATCCTGATGATCTATCTGAAGCCGGTGTTGCCGGCTGTTGCCGAACAGGCCGAAAGCTTTCTGCGCACAGAGCCCTTCACCTGGCACTGTTCACAGAATCTTTTGCTGAACCACAGCATCGGCAAATTCGAGCCGCTGATGACCCGCGTCGATCCGGCCCGGATCGAACAGATGGTGGAGGCCAGCCGGGAAAGCCTGGGTAGTCCAGGCGAAGCAACGGGTCCTGGGATGGACAGCCCGCTGATGCAGGAGCCGCTCGCCGCCGAAATCGAATTTCCGGACTTTGCCCGGGTGGACCTGCGTGTCGTCCGCATCCTTCAGGCCGAACACGTCGAGGGCGCCGACAAGCTGCTGAAACTGACGCTTGACCTGGGTCCTGATGCCGGCGGGCAGGCCATCACCCGCACGGTTTTCTCCGGCATCAAATCCGCCTACGACCCTGCCCATCTCAAGGATAAATACACCGTGCTGGTGGCCAACCTGAAACCGCGGAAAATGAAATTCGGCCTGTCCGAAGGTATGATTCTGGCTGCCGGCGACAAGGAAGGCATCTATCTGCTGGAACCGCACGAGGGCGCCAGACCGGGCATGAGAATCACCTGAAAAAGGGGCTCTATGAGGACCTGAGGGTCTGGCACTTGTGCTGCACAAAGCCCTGCAAGGGCACGCCCTTGTAGCAGCTCAGGCTGAAGTCACTGACGTTCTTGCCGGTGACTGCCAGCGCCAGCTTGTGACCCGGGCTTGGTTGCAACTGCCAGAAACGCCAGCGTTCCGGGTCATCGTTGCGCTGGGGCGAAAACGATATCCTGATGCTCCTGGCATTCAACTCGAAACTGAATTCCTCCAATGGAATCGTCAGGCCCTGGCCACAGGCCTTGATATAGGACTCCTTCAGCGTCCACAGGTCAAAAAAGCGGCCATTGAGTTCCGACACCTTGAGGTCGTTGAGATCCCGGACCTCCTGTGGCGAGAAATAGCGCTCCGCCAGCTTCAGGATGTCTGCCGTGCGGGCCATGTATTCCACATCGACGCCCAGCTTGTAGTCGGCAACACAAACCGCCAGCACCACCAGCCCCTCGGTATGACTGATATTGAAGCTCAGCTGTGAACCCTTGCTGAAACCGGTGACTCCGGGCTTGCCGTACTCGTTCCTGACAAACAGAAGGTTCTCCGGTGTGGCAGCCTGATCATATTCCGCCAGTATCGCGCGCGCCAGGGCCCGGGTTACCAGATACTGGTGCCGATGGCGGGGAAAGATGAAGCGTTGATGCCTCACTTCTTCCTCGGCACTGAGCAGGGCCTGATAACTTTCCAGCAAGGCAGGATCCTTGATCTCCTGATCCAGGACCACCCACAAGTGTATTTCATGTTTCGCTATTTTCATCATGGCGGCAGTCTCTCATTATTGGCATAATTCCGCCACACGGTTCTCAGAAGATTTCGGGAACCCCAACGCAGCCTGGCAGTGTTCGGGCCTCAAGTGGATTACAGTCAGGAAAAGGGTGTCATATGAGAATTCTCCATACCATGCTGCGCGTCACCGACCTTGAGCGCTCCATTGATTTCTATACCCAGGTTCTGGGCATGCAGCTGCTCAGCCGCAAAGACTTTCCTGACGCCAGGTTTACCCTGGTCTTTCTCGGCTATGGCAGCGAAGCGGACAGCGCTGTGATCGAGCTGACCCATAACTGGGAAACCGACCACTACGACTTGGGCAATGCCTTCGGTCATGTCGCCATCGGCGTGGATGATCCCTACAGGGTCTGTGCGGAGATCAGCGCCAAGGGCGGCAACGTGGTCAGACCGGCCGGCCCCATGAAGCACGGTGGTTCGACCGTCATTGCCTTCGTCAAAGACCCCGACGGCTACATGATAGAACTGATCGGTGGCAAGTAAGCCCTGCTTACGATGTTCCGGCCTGCCATGCTAGAATTCCGCCCTTGATTTTTCATACTTGAGCGACAAGCCTCTTTATGACAGATTTTCTGTTTATTCTGATCGGCGCCATTCTGGTCAACAATTTCGTGCTGGTCCAGTTCCTGGGGCTGTGTCCCTTCATGGGGGTTTCCAATAAACTGGAGACGGCCATCGGCATGGCGGCCGCCACCACCTTTGTGCTGACCCTCTCCTCCCTGTGCAGCTATCTCACCTACCAATACATCCTGGTGCCCCTTGATCTGACTTACCTGCGTACCATCGCCTTCATCCTGGTGATTGCCGTCGTGGTCAACTTCACGGAAATGGTCATGCACAAGACCAGCCCTCTGTTGTATCGGGTACTGGGCATTTTTCTGCCCCTGATCACCACCAACTGTGCCGTGCTGGGTGTGGCGCTGCTCAATATCAACGAGGCCCACAGTTTCCTGGAATCGGTGCTCTACGGCTTTGGCGCCGCCGTCGGGTTCTCCCTGGTCCTGATTCTGTTTGCCGCCATGCGCGAACGCCTGATCGTCGGCGACGTCCCTGAACCCTTCAAGGGTCCCGCCGTTGCGCTGATCACCGCCGGTCTGATGTCCCTGGCCTTCATGGGCTTTGCCGGGCTGGTCCGCTGATGGATCTGCTGCTGCAAACCCCGCTGCTGGGGCCGGTACTGGCCCTGCTGGCGCTGGCCATCGCCTTCGGCGCCCTGCTCGGCTATGCCGCCAAGGTCTTCAAGGTGGAAGGCGACCCCATCGTCGAACAGATCAATGCCCTGCTGCCCCAGACGCAGTGCGGCCAATGCGGTCATCCCGGCTGCCGTCCCTATGCCACCGCCATTGCCAGCGGCGAGGCCATCAACAAATGCCCACCCGGTGGCGAAAGCACCATACTGGAACTGGCCAAACTGCTGGATGTGGAGCCCACGCCGCTGGATGCCGAACACGGCAAAGAGGCCGCGCGCAAGGTAGCCTATATCCGGGAAGCGGAATGCATCGGTTGCACCAAATGCATCCAGGCCTGCCCGGTGGATGCGATCCTGGGGGCGGCCAGGCACATGCATACGGTGATCGTTGCGGAATGCACCGGCTGTGATCTGTGCGTGGAACCCTGTCCGGTCGATTGCATCGACATGATTCCCGCCCGCAGCCCTTTGCAATCCTGGCATTGGCCGCTGCCGGACAGCATGAGCCTGAGCCAGAGGAACGATCTCATCGCCTCCGATCGCCAACTGTCGGGAGCCCATTGATGAGCGCATCAGTCATTCCGGCCCGCACGGCCCGCGCCATCGGAAGCTTCCCCGGTGGTATTCACCCGGCAGAAAACAAAACCCAGTCGCTGACCCGGCCGATTCAGTCGGCACCCCTGCCTGAAACGCTGATCATCCCCCTTACCCAGCCCGGCTATCAACAAGCCGAGCTTCTGGTAAAAGTGGGGGATCATGTCCTCAAGGGTCAGCCGCTTGCCCGTGGCAGGCATGGCATCGGTGTCGTCACGCATGCCTCCAGTTCCGGTGTCGTCAGCGCCATCAGCGAGCAGGCCGTACCCAATGCCTCGGGGCTGCCGGAGCTTGCGGTGGTGATCAGCACCGACGGCCGGGACCAATGGCTGCCTCACACCGGGATAAGCGATTTCCAGAGCGTGGATCGGGACGTCCTTTTATCCCGGATCACCGAGGCCGGGATCAGTGGTCTTGGCGGCGCCGGCTTCCCCACCCATATCAAGCTGCGCAACCAGCACAGCCTGATCAAGACCCTGGTCATCAATGCCTGTGAATGCGAACCCTTTATCACCGCTGATGATATTTTGATGCAGGAACGGGCCCCCGACATCATCCAGGGCATCAAGATTCTGCTCTATCTGCTGCAACCGCAGCAATGCCTGATCGGTATCGAGGACAACAAACCCCTGGCCCGGGCTGCGCTGGAAAAGGCCATCGATGACGAGCGCATTCAGGTGGTCAGTGTGCCCACCAAATACCCTTCCGGCGCCGAGAAACAACTGATTCAGCTGCTCACCGGGCTGGAGATTCCCTCCGGCACGCTGCCGGCGAAATCCGGTGTGCTCTGCCAGAATGTCGGCACCGCCTATGCCATCGCCCGGGCCATCGACCATGGCGAAGCCCTGATTTCGAGAATCACGACCTTTACCGGGGCGGCTCTGAACCGTCCGGGCAACCTGGAAGTCCTGATCGGCACTCCGATGGAAGCCCTGCTGGATGCCTGTGACCTCGATCGCAGCCAGCTCTCCCGCCTGATCATGGGTGGCTCGCTGATGGGAATCAGTATGACCGCCCTCAACCTGCCCCTGCTGAAAATCAGCAACTGTGTCATTGCCACCACGGCACAGGAAATACCCTTGCCACAAGCGGCCCTGGCCTGCATCCGCTGCGGCATGTGCGCCGAAGCCTGCCCGGTCAGTCTGCTGCCCCAGCAACTGTACTGGTTTGCCCGCAGCAAGGAGCACGAGAAAGCCACGCGCCACAATCTCTTCGACTGCATCGAATGTGGTGCCTGTGCCTATGTTTGCCCCAGCCACATTCCGCTGGTGCAGTACTACCGTGCCGCCAAGGCCGAAATCCGTGATGAACAGGACAAGCATCGGCGCGGCGAGCACTCCCAGCAGCGTTTTGAATTTCATCAGCAGCGCCTGGAACGGGAAAAGGCCAAAGAGGAAAAGCGGCGTCAGGAACGTGCGGAACTGGCCCGGCGCAATCGGGAGGCCAAGGCGGCGGGCAAGCCGACAGCCGGCCAGCCCGATGACATTCAGGCTACGCTGGAGCGGGTCAGGGCAAAAAAAGCCAAAGCCAAAGAACTTGAGGAAAACAGCTGATGAGCCTGCCACAGTTGAGTTCCCCCCACAGCCACCGTCCCCTTGGCACCGCTCAGGTAATGCAGACCGTGATCCTGGCCTGCATCCCGGGCCTGCTTGCCATCAGTTATTTCTTCGGCTGGGGCACGCTGATCAACATCCTGTGGCTGGGCCTGCTTGCGCTGGCGCTGGAAGCTCTGGTGCTGCGCCTGCGCAAACGTGCCATCCGCGTTTATCTGACGGACTACAGTGCCCTGGTAACGGCCGTACTGCTGGGACTGTCGTTGCCGCCCACGGCGCCCTGGTGGCTGGGTTTGATCGGCATCGCTTTCGCCATCGTGATCGCCAAACACCTCTATGGCGGGCTGGGTTACAACCCCTTCAATCCGGCCATGGTGGCCTATGTGGTGTTGCTGATCTCCTTTCCGCTGGAAATGAGCACCTGGCTGTCGCCCCGGGGAGTCGCCAGCCTGAGCCCTCAGGTGCCCGGCTTTCTGGACTCCCTGCACGCCATCTTCTCCTTCGGCGACAAGGCCTCCGCCATCGATGCCTATATTGGGGCCACCCCGCTGGACGAGTTCAAACAACAACGCGGCGGCATGTTGGTGAGCGAATTCTGGAACCAGAATCCCTTGTTCGGGCGCTGGTCCGGTCGTGGCTGGGAATGGGTCAATCTCGGTTTTCTGGCAGGTGGCCTGTTCCTGCTCTACCGGAAGATCATCAGCTGGCACATCCCGTTTTCCCTGCTCGCCGTCATGCTGATTCTGTCAGCCCTGTTCTATGACAATGGCAGTTCCACCAGTCACGGCTCGCCGCTGCTGCACCTGCTGGGAGGGGCCACCATGCTGGGCGCCTTTTTCATTGCCACGGATCCGGTTTCCGCAGCGACCACCCCCAGAGGCAAGCTGCTTTATGGCGCATTGATCGGCGGCCTGGTTTATGTGATCCGGATCTGGGGCAACTATCCCGACGCGATGGCCTTTGCCGTGTTGCTGGGCAATTTTTCCGCACCCTTGATCGACTACTATACCCAACCCCGAACCTTTGGACACCAAAGCGGCAAGTGATGTCTCTATGGATCAGGAACTAAAACAATCAATCAAAAAAAACAGTCTGCTGCTGGCAGCCTTTGCGCTGAGCGTTGCACTGAGCGTGGGGCTGGTCAATGAACTGACCCGGGAACAAATCATCTTTCAGTTTCAGGAGGCCGAGCGCCGCGCACTGTTTGAAGTCTTGCCTCCGGCCAGCCACAACAACGACCTGTTGCATGACAACATCCTGCTGGAACCGCTCGACCCCCGCTTTCGCAACCTGGACTTGCTGGGCCTGAGCGCAGCCCGCAAGGCCTATACTGCGCGTCTGGATGGCAGGATCAGTGGCGTCATCCTGCCGCTGGAGGTACATGATGGTTACAGTGGTGATATCGTCATGCTGGTGGGCATCGACGCCGCTGCCCGGATCACCGGCGTCAGGGTCATCAGCCACCGGGAAACCCCCGGGCTCGGTGACAAGGTGGATCTGCGGGTTTCTGAGTGGATTCTGGGGTTTGATGGCAAGTCCCTGCAAAACCCGCCGGTCACGAAATGGCTGGTAAAAAAGGACGGTGGCGATTTCGACCAGTTCACCGGCGCCACCATTACCCCGCGGGCGGTGGTCAACGGGGTCAGGAAAGCCCTGCTCTTTTTTAGCGAAAACCGCACACAATTACTGGGGGAATGACATGAGTTCTCAATCTCGTGAAATCGCTTTTCAGGGCCTGTGGAAAAACAATGCCGCCCTGGTACAGCTGCTGGGCCTGTGCCCGCTGCTGGCCGTCAGCAATTCCGTGGTCAACGCGCTGGGCCTGGGGCTGGCCACCATGCTGGTGCTGACAGGGTCCAACTTGACGGTTTCCCTGATCCGCCATAACGTCACCCCGGCCATCCGCCTGCCCGCCTTCGTGATGATCATTGCCGCCTATACCACCTGTGCCGAGTTGCTGATGCAGGCCTTTGCCTTCGAACTTTATCAGGCCCTGGGTATCTTCATTCCCCTGATCGTGACCAACTGTACCATTTTGGGCAGGGCCGACGCCTTTGCCTCCAAAAATGCCGTACTGCCATCGGTGCTGGATGGTCTGATGATGGGTACCGGCTTTGCGCTGGTGCTCTTTGTGCTGGGCATGCTGCGGGAACTCTTCGGTACCGGGCAGATCTTCGCCAACATGGACCTGCTGCTGCCCTTTGCCGCTGACTGGACATTGACGGTCTTCCCCGACTACCCCGGTTTTCTGCTGGCCATTTTGCCGCCTGGGGCCTTTATTTTTCTGGGCCTGCTGATTGCGCTCAAGCATGTGATCGACAGCCATCTGGCCGAACGGGCAGCCAACCGGCAGAGCTCGGTCATTGCCAGCAGCAAGCGCGTCAGAGTCACCGGCTGACTGTCTGGAAAATGCATCCTCCGGATCGAGCCACATGAACAAAAACAAGCGCAGGGAAATCTTTGCCCGCCTGCAGGCCGCCAAGCCCAAGCCCACGACCGAGTTGCAGTTCTCCTCGCCCTTTGAACTGCTGATTGCCGTGATCCTGTCGGCCCAGGCGACCGATGTCGGCGTCAACAAGGCCACCGCCAAACTGTTTGCGGTGGCCAACACGCCGGCAACGATGTATGCCCTCGGCCTCGATGGTCTGAAAAGTTATATCAAAACCATCGGTCTGTATAACACCAAGGCGGCCAATATCCTGAAGACCTGCAAACTGCTGACCGAGCAGCATCAGGGGCAGGTGCCGGCTACCCGAGAAGCTCTCGAAGCCTTGCCCGGCGTTGGCCGCAAGACCGCCAACGTCGTGCTCAATACCGCCTTCCGTCAGAAGACCATGGCCGTGGACACCCACATCTTCCGCGTCGCCAACCGCACGGGTCTTGCGCCGGGAAAAAATGTTCTGGAAGTGGAGCAGAAATTGCTGAAATTCGTGCCCGATGACTATCTGCTGGATGCCCACCACTGGCTGATTCTGCACGGGCGCTACACCTGCATCGCGCGCAAGCCCCGCTGCGGCTCCTGTGTGATCGAAGATTTGTGTGAGTACAAGAACAAGTCTGACTTTTAACCAGTGGCCCATAGCGAGAGTGCCCTGGGTGAGTACTGATGAAATACCCTGGGTAGGAAAGCTCTGAATAATGCCGAGGAGGAAGATGCCATGAAATCGATTCTCGTGCTGGGTGGCGGTTTTGCCGGACTCAACGCTGCTTTGGCCGCCGTGCGGGTGGCCGGTACCCATGCTGAGGTCACCCTGATTTCGCGTGAACCCTTTCTCACCATCCGGCCACGCCTCTACGAAGCGGAGCCCGACTCTCTCAAAGCCAGCTTGAGCGAGCCGCTGGCCACCGTCGGTGCGAACTTCGTTGTCGGCGACGTAACGGCTATCGATCCGCTTCTGCAACAGATAGACCTGGCCGACGGCCGTTTTTTGGGCTATGACCGACTGATCGTGGCGACTGGCAGCGTGCTGCGGCGTCCACCGGTGCCCGGCGCCGAACTCGCTTACTCCATCGATGAGCGCGCCTCGGCGCTGGTCTTCGACCAGCGGCTCAAGCAAATCGCCGTCCTTCCTGCGCCCTGCATTGCGGTGGTTGGCGCCGGTTTCACCGGTATCGAACTGGCCCTGGAACTACGCGATCGCATCGCGGGTCACGGTGGTCATGCCGAGGCCGCACGCATCATTCTGATCGATCATGCTGACGTCGTCGGGGCCGAACTGGGCAGCGGCCCGCGTCCTGCTATCGAACAGGCACTCGCAGAGGCCCGTATCGAATTATGGCTCGGTGTGCGACTGTCCCGCTTGTCTGAACGCACGCTGGGCTTTGCGGATGGCACGAGCCTCTCAACCGCCGCCGTCGTGCTCTGCACGGGGCTGGAGGCAAGCGCACTGGTTGCAGGCCTGCCGGGACCGAAGGATGGCGACGGCCGGATCGTCCCCGACGCCTTTCTGCGTGTTCCTGCGGCACCGGCCATCTTCTGCGCCGGTGACACCGTGCGTGGTGAAGCCGATACGGGCCACCCCACCCTCTTCTCGTGCCAGCATGCGCTGCGTCTGGGCAAGGTCGCCGGTGAAAATGCCGCACGTGATCTGTTGGACCTGCCGCTGCTGCCTTATCGCCAGACGCGTTATGTCACTTGCCTAGACTTGGGACGCAGCGGCGCGGTTCTGACTGCTGGCTGGGATCGCGTGCCGCAAAAAACCGGCATGGAAGCCAAGGCAATCAAGACCCAGATCAACCGCGTACTCATCTACCCCCCGAATGGCAGTCGCGAGGAACTGCTGGCGTATTCAGAAATCGATTTGCCGCAAGGCGGTAGTGCGACTACAGGTGAACTGGCATAATGCCGGACAATAATGACAAATTTATAGAGAGGAAAACCGATGCCCAGCCCTGCCCGCCAGAATATTCCGAACATATCCACAGAAATCGAGCGGGTGTTTGCCCTCCAGCGCAAGCATCAATGGGATATGAAAGCTTCCAGCGCTGAACAGCGCAAGGCCCTGCTACAGAAGCTGAAATCCGCTGTGGAGGCGCACGCCGATGCTATCGTGACGGCGGTCAAACAGGACACCCGCAAGCCCGAGAACGAAATCCGCAACACGGAGATTGCCAACGTCACCGCCAACATCCAGCGCAACATCGATAATCTCGACGAGTGGATGAAACCGCTTGCAGTAAAGCCCTCCCTGAACCCGGATGACAAGGCCAACATCGTCTATGAGGCGCGCGGAGTCTGCCTGATTCTGGGCCCCTGGAATTTCCCGCTGGGGCTCGTGCTGGGCCCTCTCGCGGCGGCCATTGCCGCTGGCAACTGCTGCATGGTCAAGCTCACCGACCTGTGCCCTGCCACTGCCAGCGTGGCGGCCAGGATCATCCGCGATGCCTTTGAAGAACAGGAAGTGGCGCTGTTCGAAGGCGATGTCGAGGTTGCGACCGCGCTGCTGGAACTACCCTTCAGCCACATCTTTTTCACTGGCAGCACCCGGGTCGGCAAGCTGGTCATGACGGCTGCAGCAAAGCATCTGGCGACCGTCACACTGGAGTTGGGCGGCAAGTCGCCGGTCATTGTCGATGACGGGGTCGATGTGCAGAAACTTGCCGCTGGTCTGGCGGGCGCCAAGCAGTTCAATGGCGGACAGGCCTGCATCTGCCCGGACTACGTCTTTGTCAGAGAGCCGCAGAAGAAGGCCCTGATCGAGGGATTCCAGGCCAAAGTCAGGGAAAACCTGTATGACGAAGACGGCAACTTCAAGAAGGACAATATTGCCCAGATCGTCAATTCCCAAAATTTCGAACGCATAAAACACCTGTTCGATGATGCCATCAGCAAGGGCGCCCGCGTGGCAGTCGGTGGCAAGCTGGAGGAAGCCGACCGTACCATCCATCCTACCCTGCTTGTTGATGTCACGCCGGACATGCTGATCATGCAGGAAGAAATCTTCGGTCCGATCATTCCGGTCATGACCTACGAGCACCTGGATGAGGTCCTGGCCTACATCGAGGCGCGTGACAAGCCACTGGCGCTCTATGTTTACAGCGATAATCCGGACAATGTCGACAAGATTCTGAAGCGGACCTCATCGGGCGGTGTGACCGTCAATGGTATTTTCTCTCACTACCTGGAAAGCCAGCTGCCTTTCGGCGGGGTAAACCAGAGCGGCATGGGCAGCTATCATGGCTATTTTGGCTTCAAGGCCTTCTCTCATGAGCGCGCCATATACAGGCACCAGAACACATAATCCCAAGTCATGGCCGACCTTGACAGACTGACAGCGACGACATACCTTCGCTGCCACGGGGCATGGTTAAGCTCCCCGCAGGAGAACTGGCATAATGCCGGTCAATAGTTGCTTCCGCAGGGGTTCGGCATGAGAAGTTCAGCATGAGGGGTTCAGCATGAGAGGTCCGGCATGCCCGTAGTCAGCACTCGTGAAATTCTGCAGGATGCCTTCTCGCGCCGCTACGGCGTGGCCGCCTTCAATATCATCAATGCCCTGAGCATTGAAGCGATGATTGGCGCGGCGACCCGCTTGCAGGCACCGGTCATCATCCAGACCTCTGTGAAAACGGTGAAGGCCATCGGCGTCAAGCCCCTGTATGCCATGTTCAGGGCCTATGCCGACCCCGCCCCCATACCGGTATCCCTGCACCTCGATCATTGCCCGGATCGGCAGGTCATCACGGATTGTCTGGAGACCGGCTGGAATTCGGTTTTATTTGATGGTTCCAGCCTGCCCAGCGTGGCAGAGAACAAGCGCCAGGCCACCGAAGTCGTGGCCCAAGCCAGGCATTACGGCGCCCACGTGGAAGGTGAAATCGAAGGCATTCAGGGGGTCGAGGATGGCATCGGCTCAGAGGATGCAGCCGATATCTATTCGCTCGAAACGGCCGTGGATTTTGTGCGCACTACCGGGGTGGATATTTTTGCGCCGGCCATCGGCAATGCCCATGGCGTCTACAAGGCGGAACCCAAGCTGGATACCCAGCGGGTATCGGACATCGTGGCACAGTTCCCCATCCCCATTTGTCTGCATGGTGGCACCGGGCTCACTACCGGGCAATTTGATGACCTGATAAGCCGTGGCTGCGCCAAGGTGAATATTTCCACGGCCCTGAAAATAGCCTACATGAATGCCAACCGGGAGTTTCTGGAGGCCAACCCAGGCTGTATGGACCCACCCAGGCTGCTCAGCCATGTCAAGACCTGTTTGCTTGACATGGCTTCGGCGCACATTCTGATGTTCCACAGTGACGGGAAAGCGGCTTGAAGACCCTGATTTTTGATTGTGACGGGGTACTTGCGGATACCGAACAATTCGGGCATTTACCCGCGTTCAATCAGATGTTCCGGGAATACGGGCTGCCCCTACAGTGGAGTGTCGAGGAATATGGCCGAAAACTGAAAATCGGCGGCGGCAAGGAACGCATGCAGAGCCTGCTGACACCCGAGTTTATCGGCAAGGCCGGGCTGCCCGGGGATGCGGCCGCGCTGGCTGAAATCGTGGCACGCTGGCATCGGCGCAAGACCGAAATTTATACCGGCATGGTGATGGCCGGGCTCTTGCCCGCACGACCAGGGGTCAGGCGTCTCATTCTGGAGGCCCTGGCCGCAGACTGGACCCTGGCTGTTGCCTCCACCTCGGCGCAGCAATCCGTGGAGGCGATTCTGACCCATGCCATCGGCGCCGATGAGCTAAAACACTTTGCGGCCATTTTGGCTGGCGATGTGGTCCCACAAAAAAAACCGGCCCCGGATATTT
>JAVVEZ010000149.1:0-3227 GCA_032250895.1 Pseudomonadales bacterium
GCTTTGAAAGTGACGACGAGCGCAGTTCGTTTTTGATCCGCTTGCCGGTGCATGAAGGCTTCGCCGGGGAAGTCACCCCCGAAGTCACCGCGGAAGTCGGGACCAAGTCGGGACCAAGTCGGGACCAAGTGCTGGAGCTTCGGGCTTGCGAAGTAGCATCCCCCTTTACAGACTTGATGGCTGCCGTAGGCCGCTCGAACAGGACCAAGTTTAGAGAGGCGATACTGACGCCCTTGCTGGAAGCCGGATTGGTGGAAATGACAATCCCCGACAAACCCCGCAGCCGCCTGCAGAAATATCGGCTGACAAGTAAAGGCAAGGCATGGTTGAAAGAGGAGCAGGCCTGAGCGGGCGAGAAAGCATAAAGGGCAAGCAGTGGTTTTCTTAATTGATGATGAATAACTGACCCATGTCAAAGCCCAAGTAACACCAAACACAACTGCCAAGGAATCCTCGGTAGATCATTTGAAGGAAAGACCATGACCAAAGAACAACTGAGCCAACTGGGCAAGACCCTCTGGGCCATTGCCGACGATCTGCGCGGCGCCATGAATGCCGACGACTTCCGCGATTACATGTTGTCGTTTCTGTTCCTGCGTTACCTGTCCGACAATTACGAGGCGGCAGCGAAAAAAGAGCTGGGGGCGGACTATCCGCAGCTGGCCGGCGACGACCGGCGTGCGCCGCTATCGGTCTGGTATGCGGACAACGTCGGGGATGTGGTCGAGTTTGAAAAGCAGATGCGCCGGAAGATGCACTATTGTGTGCACCCGGAGTACCTGTGGAGCAGCATCTTTGAGCGTGCCCGCACCCAGGATGCGGAACTGCTGCAAACCCTGGAGCGGGGTTTCAAGTACATCGAGAATGAGTCCTTTGCCAGTACCTTTCAGGGTCTGTTCTCCGAGATCAACCTCAACTCGGAGAAACTGGGCAGAACCCCCGCCGACCGCAACAAGAAGCTGTGCACCATCATCACCAAGATCGGTGAGGGCATCGCGCAGTTTTCCACCGACAGCGATATTCTGGGTGATGCCTACGAATACCTGATCGGCCAGTTTGCCGCCGGTTCCGGCAAGAAGGCCGGGGAGTTCTATACCCCGCAAAGTGTGTCCACCATTCTGTCGCGCATTGTCACACTCGACAGTCAGGACCCTTCAACCGGCAAGAAAAAAAAACTCAAGAGCGTGCTGGATTTTGCCTGCGGCTCCGGCTCTCTGCTGCTGAATGTGCGCAAGCAGATGGGCAGGCACGGCATCGGCATGATCTACGGGCAGGAAAAGAACATCACTACCTATAACCTGGCGCGTATGAACATGCTGCTGCACGGAGTGAAAGACAGCGAGTTCAGCATTCACCACGGCGATACACTGCTCAATGACTGGGACCTGCTCAATGAAATGAACCCGGCCAAAAAATTGCAATGTGATGCGGTGGTGGCCAACCCACCGTTCAGCTACCGCTGGGAACCCAATGAGGCTCTGGGGGAGGACTTCCGTTTCAAAAGTCACGGTCTGGCGCCCAAGTCCGCAGCGGACTTCGCCTTTCTGTTGCATGGCTTCCACTTCCTGAGCGACGCAGGCAGCATGGCCATTATTCTGCCCCACGGCGTGTTGTTTCGCGGTAGCGCGGAAGCTCGTATCCGCACCAAACTGCTGCAAGACGGCCATATCGACACCGTGATCGGCCTGCCATCGAATCTGTTTTTCTCCACCGGCATCCCGGTGTGCATTCTGGTGCTGAAAAAGTGCAAGAAGCCCGATGACGTGCTGTTCATCAACGCCAGCGAGCACTTTGAAAAAGGCAAGCGGCAAAACCAGCTGCTGCCGGCGCATATCGACAAGGTCGTCGAGACCTACCAGTACCGCAAGGAAGAAGACCGCTACGCGCGGCGGGTGTCGATGGCGGAAATCGAAAAGAACGATTACAACCTCAATATCTCCCGTTACGTCAGTACTGCCGGGCCAGAGACGGAAATCGATCTGGGAGCCGTACATAATAACCTGATTGAAATAGAAAAACGGGCCGCCCAGGCCGCCGAGACGCACAATCAGTATCTGCAAGAGTTGGGTTTGCCCCCTGTGTAGCAAAGCAAAGAACGGCACGATGACTGAGTAAGCGCTGCAAGCGGAAAAATTACTCGCTGCTTCCTGTTTTCATTCATCCACGAACCCGTCATGAGTCCCCAGGAGTATCAGCCGTATTGGCAAGATCAGGGTGAATCCCCGCTTATGCGGCTTCGATAATTGGCCGCACCTTATCGGGGCGAAACCGGCGCTTGGCCTGCCAGAGTTCGTAATCAACCTGCATGGCGTACCAGGTGCCGGGGGTGGTGTTCAGGGCTATTGATCTCGCGAAGCTTGTCCAGGGCCGCCCGGCCTGGGCGTAGCGACGGAGGTCAGTGGCTCACCCAGCAGCCCGGGTAGGTATTTGGTCTATCTCATCCTTGAGTTCGATGGAAAGGCGCTGCAAATCATGAGCGGTTTGAAGGCGCATCCAGATTCCCGGGCCATTGCCGCACAGCTTGCCAATCCGAAGCGCCGTCGCTGGCGTGATCGGGTGAGTCTCCGCAAGGATGCGGTGTAGATGTTGCCGGCTGATGCCCGTTTCCCTGGCAGCCTGGCTGATAGTCAAATCCATGGCCGGCAGTACGTCTTCGCGCAGAATTTCCCCTGGATGGGGGAGAGGCATGCGCGGTGCGTGTCCAACTTTGTGCATGATGTACCTCAATGATATTGCTCCAGATCGACGGCATGCGCATCGCCGTCGCGCCATTCAAAGGTAATCCGCCAGGGGCCGTTTACCTTGAAAGACTGCCGCGACGGCTTGGTGTGCAAGGGGTGTAAATCCCACCCTGGAAACCGCAGGTCGTCCAGTGTCTCGGCATTGTCCAACGCGGCCAGCCTGGAAGCACAGCGTTTGTGCAAATCTTGGCGAACGCCCTTCCCGATATTGTTCAGGAAGAAATCCGCGAGTCCCTTATGCCGAAACGACTTGATCACGAGACGTTTTGTAACACATTATGATACAGCATGCAAGGTCAGTAGACGGCCATACATTGCCATGGACAAGTAGTTACGCGCCCCTGAGATTTGCCACCTTGGCCCCCTGGCGCAGTGCATCCAGGCAATCTGCCCAGTGCTGCATCATCCGTTTGCGGTCTTTCAGGCGGGCGGAGCGGTTATAGGTGGCCGCTATCTGGTTTTTCTGGGCGTGGGAAAGCTGTAGCT
>JAVVEZ010000069.1:0-19086 GCA_032250895.1 Pseudomonadales bacterium
TGGCCTCAATGTGGAAAACCCTCGGCTCGATCGTTTCTACGGCGCAGACTCCTAGACCGGATAGCCGGCGCCAAACTGTCAGCAGGCAAAGAGTCTGAGCAGATGCACCATGGCCTCGATCAGGCTTTAACGTGTGAACGGCAGACAAGTTGACACAGTGTAAATTGAATCGGGCCTGAAAGGTAGGCCACAGTCCGGTATTGGCGCGCAGGGCCCTTACGAACGGGCACACCATGCCCGGATGGCGCCGGTCAGCCGGCTCAGGTCTGCGGCCTCGATGACATAGGCCGGCATGATGTAGACCAGCTTGCCAAAGGGACGAATCCAGACGCCCTGGCTGACAAAGAATGTCTGCGCCCTGGCCATGTCCACGGCGGTCTTCATTTCCACGACACCGATGGCGCCCAGGACCCGGACGTCCGCGACCGATGCCTCCTCCAGACAGGGGGCAAGTTCTGCCATCAGTTGCATCTCGATGGTCGCGACCCTCTGTCGCCAGGGCGACTCGAGCAGCAGGCGGGTGCTGGCAAGTGCCACGGCACAGGCCAGGGGATTGGCCATGAAGGTGGGGCCATGCATGAACACGCCGCCGTGGCGGGAGATGCCCGCGCTCACCCGGGTGTTGCAAAGTGTGGCGGCCAGGCTCAGGTAACCGCCGGTCAGGGCCTTGCCCACACACAGGATGTCGGGTTCGATGGCAGCATGTTCACAGGCAAACAGGAGGCCGCTGCGGCCAAAGCCGGTGGCAATTTCATCGGCTATCAGCAGTACATCAAATTCAGCGCAGAGCAGGCTGACTTCGCGCAGATAGTGCGCCGAGTAGAAGAACATACCGCCGGCGCCCTGCACGATGGGCTCCAGGATCACCGCAGCGATATTGTCATGGTGCCGTTCCAGCAGAGTCCTGAAGCTCTCGATATCGTCTGGATTCCAGTCTTCATGGAAGCGGCAGCTTGGGGCCTGGGCAAAATAATTCTGGTTCAGAACCCCGGTAAACATCTCGTGCATGCCGGTGAGCGGGTCACAGACTCCCATCGCGGCAAAGGTGTCGCCATGGTAGCCGCGGCGGATCGTGAGCAGGCGGGTCTTGCGCGGCTGGCCGGCACTGGCCCAGTATTGCAGGGCCATTTTGATGGCGACTTCCACCGCCACCGAGCCGGAATCGGAAAAAAACACTTGTTGCAGCGAGGGCGGGGTGATGTCCAGCAGCAGCGCTGCCAGTTCGACCGCCGGAGCATGGGTGAGACCGCCGAACATCACGTGGGACATTTGGTCCACCTGCGCTTTCAGGGCGGCATTCAAATGCGGGTGGTTATAGCCATGAATGGCACACCACCAGGATGCCATGCCATCGATCAGCTGTTCGCCGTTTTCCAGGCAAAGTCTGACGCCCTGGGCCGAGACCACCGGATATACCGGCAGCGGATGAGCCATCGAGGTATAGGGGTGCCAGAGATGCTTGTGGTCAAAATCCAGGTCGATCAAGGTTTGGGTGGTCCATAGTCGGGCATGCCGGGATTGTAAAGAAATGACAGAGCAATTCATATGGTTCTGGCCACCGACCATACATGCACCTCACGCACGCCGTGGCTGATCAGCAGGCGACTCAATTCCTGCAGGGTGGAGCCCGTGGTCATCACATCGTCGATCAGCGCCACGCGGCCAACGTCCTGCATACTGCCGGCTTGCAGAGCAAAGGCATTGCGCAGGTTGCGGCGTCTTTGTGGTGCCGACAGGCCCAATTGCGGGGGCGTCTGCCGGAGTCGTCGACAGCAGGAATGATGCAGCGGAATACCCAGCCGTGTGGCAATGGGCCGGGCCAGTTCCAGAGCCTGGTTGAAGCCGCGCTGACGCAGGCGCCGGGGATGCAGCGGTACCGGCACCAGCAGGTCTGGGCAGGGGCTGTCCCGATAGCAAAATTCGAGTCTGCGCAATAGCAGTGCCGCCAGAACCTCGCCGTACAGAAGTTTCTGCCGGTATTTGAAAGCGGTGACAAGACCGGCGACCGGATCAGCATAGTGGAAAGCTGAAACCGCACGATAAAACGCCGGGGGACGGTTCAGGCAGGCGCCACAAAGATTTTTTCCGGCAGCCCCCGGTGGCAGTGGCAGGGCACAGCGAAAGCAGCAGGCATCCAGCCAGGGTAAGGAATTCAGGCAGGCCTGGCAGAGATCGATGCCGGTCTCGGCCTCCTTTCTGCACAGAATGCAGGTATAGGGTAGCAGCCAGGCTTGCAGGGTCCTTGCGTAGTGGTAAACCCTGTTTCGGGAATGGGTTGACATCCAGGCTTGCCTCACTATCATAGGATGCCTTGAGTCTAGACCTGATTCCGGCAAAGGCCAGCCTGTGTGGAGCCTCCAAACAAATCTGGAGCGTCTCGGCGGGCTCCTTGACAAAAATCCTGAGGAACGATCTTGAAAATGTCACTACCCGAGGAAAGCTCATTGCGCCACGATTGGCGCAATGACGAAATCGAGGCCCTGTTCGCCTTGCCTTTCAACGACCTGCTGTTCAGGGCTCAAAGCCTTCATCGCCGCTACTTTGACGCGAATGCCGTGCAGGTCAGCACCCTGCTCTCGATCAAGACCGGTGCCTGTCCGGAAGACTGCAAGTATTGCTCCCAGAGTGGGCACTACAACACCGGCCTGGAAAAGGAAAAGCTCATGGCCACGGAAAAAGTGCTCGCGCAGGCCCGGCAGGCAAAGGAAAATGGTGCGTCCCGTTTTTGCATGGGAGCTGCCTGGAAACACCCCTCGCAGAAAGATTTTCCTCATGTTCTGGAGATGGTCAGGGGTGTTCGGGCACTGGGTCTGGAAACCTGCATGACCCTGGGCGCACTGAGCCGGGAACAGAGCGAGGCCCTGGCCGAGGCCGGTCTGGATTATTACAATCACAACATCGATACCTCCAGGGAATACTACGAAAAGATCATCACCACCCGTAGCTTCGAAGGGCGTCTCGACACCCTGGGCCATGTCCGGGAAGCGGGCATCAAGGTCTGCTGTGGTGGCATCGTCGGCATGGGGGAAAGCCCAAAAGACAGAATCGGTTTTTTGCGGGAACTGGCCAATCTGCCGACCCATCCCGAGAGTGTACCGATCAACAAGCTGGTAAAAATTGCAGGGACGCCACTGGCCCAGGTGGAAGACATCGACCCCTTCGATTTCATCCGCCTGATAGCCGTGGCCAGAATTCTCATGCCCGCATCCCATGTCCGGCTGTCGGCCGGCCGTGAGCAGATGAATGATCAGATGCAGGCACTGTGTTTCTTTGCAGGCGCCAATTCCATTTTTTATGGCGAGAAACTGCTTACCACGTCCAACCCTCTGGGAAATGACGACATGGCACTGTTTGCCAGATTGGGTATTCATGCTGAAACAAGGGAGATGGACGGTCTCGATGATTATCGGCAGCCTGTAGTGTCGTCAGTTTTCCATGACGCGATGTCAAACTGAGCGGGAACCGGTCTTGAACAAGCTGGATGCGAAGCTGAGAACTGCTCTTGATGAGAGACGTGCGCAGGGGCTTTATCGGGAACGAAAGATTTCAAGCTCGCCGCAAGGAACCGACGTCGTCGTGGCAGGCAGAAACCTGCTGTCATTCTGCAGCAACGATTATCTGGGGCTTGCTGCTCACCCTGATGTTATTCGATCATTCAAGAATGCTGCGGACCGTTATGGCGTGGGCAGCGGCGCATCGCATCTGGTCAGTGGTCACAGCGAGGCTCATCATGCCCTGGAAGAGGAACTGGCGGCGTTTACCGGGAGGAGCCGGGCCTTGTTGTTCTCCAGTGGCTATATGGCCAACCTGGGCGTGACAGGCAGCCTGATCGGTGCCGGGGATCATGTTTTTGAGGACCGGCTCAATCACGCCTCGCTGCTGGATGGGGGTCTGTTCAGCGGTGCCCGGTTTCGGCGCTATCCCCATCTCGAAAGCGATGGCCTGGCCGAGGCTCTGATGGCATGTGAATCCGGCAAAAGAAAACTGATCGTTTCCGATGGAGTCTTCAGCATGGATGGCGATATGGCGCCACTTGCCGACTTGTCGGCATTGGCGGCTGCGCACAACGCCATTCTGATGATAGATGATGCTCACGGTTTTGGCTGTCTGGGTCAGGATGGCGGTGGTATTGCCAGTCATTTCCGGGAAGCCGGATATGACGTCAACGAACATACACTGCCGGTATTGGTCGGCACGCTGGGCAAGGCCTTCGGTACTGCAGGCGCTTTCGTGAGTGGCAGCAATGAGCTGATTGAAACCCTGATTCAGTTTTGCCGACCCTATATCTATACCACGGCCATGCCGCCCGCCATTGCCGAAGCCACGCGCTGCAGTTTGAAAATACTGCAAACGGAAAGTTGGCGGCGGGAACACTTGCGGGATATGGTCGGGCGTTTCCGAAGCCATTGCCAGGCCCTGGGTTTCCACCTGATTGATTCCCTCACTCCCATTCAGGCTCTGGTGCTGGGCGACGTGGACAAGACTGTCGAAGCAAGCCGAATCCTGCAGGAAGACGGCATTTTTGTGTCGGCCATTCGTCCGCCGACGGTTCCAAACGGGACGGCCAGGCTGCGCTTTACCTTCAGTGCCGGGCATACCGAGGCACAGTTTCAGCGGCTGTTGTCGGCTCTGGAGAAGATTGCACTGCCGGCCGAAGAATAATGAGCGCAGACAGCTATCAACTGGACAAACAGCGCATTGCCCGCTCTTTTGGCCGGGCCGCCGCATCCTACGATTTTTTTGCCGCCCTGCAACGGCGGGTAGCCGACCACTTGCTTGCGGAAAGTGCCGGGCATAACAGAAAAACCAGAATACTCGATCTGGGCTCCGGCACCGGTTATGGCACAGAAAAACTATGCAGAAAATTTCCTGCTGCTGAAATTTATAGCCTGGACCTGGCTCTGGGCATGCTGCAATTTGCTGCCCTGAAAAACCCCGGTATTGAAACCGGCGCTGTTTGCGGTGATGCCGAAAGACTGCCGTTCGCTGCCGCCACCTTTGATCTGATTTTCTCCAGTCTCAGCATGCAATGGTGCCGGGATCATTCAGCATTTTTTTCTGAACTGAAAAGAATATTATGCCCGGATGGGCGGTGTTTCCTCAGCACCTTTGGTCCGGATACGCTCAGGGAGGTAAGAGCAGCCTGGTCGATCGTGGATGATTTCGTTCACGTCAACCAGTTCGCTGATGCCGGAACTCTGAAAAAAATGGCGGAACAGGAAAATTTTACCCATGTGAGTCTGAAGGCAGAGTCCCATCAGGTTCATTATGCCGGATTTGCCGAACTTGCCACTGAACTCAAGGCCATCGGCGCCCATAACATGAACAGGGGGCAGGCCAGCGGGCTGACCGGGAGGGACAGATTGGCAAGATTTCGTCAAATTTTTGAATCATATGCCATAAATGGCAAGGGTATTCCGGTGACATGGGAAGTGTTTTACCTGGGACTTCATGCCTGATGAGTGCTAATGGATCGAATATGTTGCCACCTGGAACTGTTTTTATTACCGGTACCGATACGGATGTTGGCAAGACCTTTGTCAGTTGCGGCATACTGGAGGCCGCCGCCGCACGGGGTCTGTCGACAGCAGCCTGCAAACCGGTGGCGGCGGGTGCCCGGGATACCGGGGAGGGGCTGCGCAACGGGGATGCCCTTGCGCTGCTGCGAAGAGCCACCTTGCCACTGAGCTACCAGGAGGTCAATCCCCTTTGTTTTGAGAGGGCGGTGGCCCCTCATGTTGCAGCGGCTCTCACTGGCAGGCGCATCAGTGTGACCCGCCTGGCCGGGATGTGCCGGGGACTGCTGCTGCATCGCGCCGATCTCACTGTCATCGAGGGTGCCGGGGGCTGGAAGGTCCCGCTCAATAACCGGGAACTCCTGTCCGATCTGGTCAGGGAAATCAGGGTCCCGGTAGTGATGGTCGTGGCGATGCGGCTTGGCTGTCTCAATCAGGCGCTGCTGACGGCGCAGGCCATCAGGCAGGATGGACTGCAACTGGCCGGCTGGATTGCCAACCAGACGCAACCCGGGATGCCCTGTTATCAGGAAAATATCGATGCCCTGAAAAGCTGGCTCGCAGCGCCACTGCTTGCCGAAATCGGTTTTGTGAAGGATTTCAGTGAGACCTCATCCTGTGCCGCGAGTATCGATATCGACAGGCTCCTGGCCACGCTTGTGCCGGAGTGATGGCAGGGGACTTGTTCAGAGCGTCCCGGCGTCTTGCAAAAAGAGGACGCGATACTGGTTCGCCGCTATAATGCCCACTGGTTTTGCTCCGGATTTACGATCCGATTCGCAGAAGGAGAATGATCATGGCACCGATCGTCGTGTGCGCGCTATACCATTTCGTCAGGCTGGAGGACTATGCCGATCTTCAGCAGCCCCTGCTGGCCGTCCTCAAGAAGAACCATGTCAAAGGCACCCTGTTGCTGGCCCGTGAAGGCATCAACGGTACGATTGCCGGTACCCGCGACGGCATCGATCAGGTTCTGAACTGGCTCAAATCCGATCCAAGACTGGCACAGCTCGACCACAAGGAGTCCTTCGACGACGAGTTGCCTTTTTACCGCAGCAAGGTGAAACTCAAGAAGGAAATTGTCACCCTGGGCGTCGAGGGGATCGATCCCCTGCGCACAGTGGGGACCCATGTCGATGCCAGGGACTGGAACGCACTGATCAGTGATCCGGCCATCACCCTGATCGACACCCGGAACGACTACGAGGTGGAAATTGGCAGCTTCAAAAATGCCATCAATCCCGGCACGGCATCCTTTCGGGAGTTCCCTGCGTATGTGAAGCAGCATCTGGATCCGCGCCGGCACAAGAAGGTTGCGATGTTCTGCACGGGCGGGATCCGCTGTGAAAAGTCCACGGCCTATCTCAAGGAAAACGGTTTCGACGAGGTCTATCACCTGAAGGGTGGGATCCTGAAATACCTGGAAACGATCCCGCCGGAAGAGTCTCTGTGGCAAGGGGAGTGTTTTGTCTTCGATAATCGTGTTGCGGTCAACCATGCCTTGCAAAAAGGGGCGTATGACCAATGTCATGCCTGCCGTCTGCCCTTGACCGAGGCCGATAAAAACAGCCCAAAATACGAAAAAGGTGTCAGTTGTCCCCGCTGTTTCGACAAAAAAAGTCCGGAAAGGAAACAGAATTATCAGGAGCGGGAGAGACAGATTCAGCTCGCGGCTGCACGGGGCGAGCCGCATCTGGGTGAAGATGTGAGTGCCAGGATCAGCATACGCAAGGCGCAAAAGGCGGCACTGAAACGTAGTGTCTGAACAGGAGGAACTGGTCGGCTTTGACCTGGGTCATGGATTCAATGATTGCAGGGGAAATTCCTGTTTCCGAAGGCTGCCGTGCGTGCCGGTAGATGGTAGAATTCCGGCGCCCTATCCGGCAAATGTTTTTTTTATTAATCGATAAAATCCTGACAGCCCAAGGTCAGGCAGGATAACTGACATGAACAAGAAACACTTCTCTGCAGCGGCCATTCTGGTCATTCTCCTGGGCGCGCTTTATTGGGTTTTTGCCCTGCCGGATGTGGGTAACCCGGCATTGCCGACGTCTCCGGGAGCCCTTGCCCGGGGTGAATATCTGGTCAATGCCGGAGGCTGTATCAGTTGTCATCAGCCTGAGGGCGCCGAAGGCTTGAGTGGCGGTTATGAAATCGAATCACCTTTTGGTGGAACCTTTCATGTTCCCAATATCACTCCGGATGCCGAGACCGGCATTGCCGGCTGGACGGGCAGGGATTTTTTGCTGGCCATGAAGCATGGCCGCAAGCCGGGAGGGGGATTTTACTGGCCGGCCTTTCCCTATCGCTCCTATCAGGGCATGACGGATGAGGACGCTTTGGCAGTGGGAGCCTGGCTGATGGCGCAAGCGGCGGTGCGCAATCAGGTACCGGGGCACGAGCTGCCGGCCTGGCAGTTCAGCTGGATGATGGCGGGCTGGAATATCCTGGCGGATTTCATGGAGGGAGAGCCTCCCGCCATTCCGGATGACCCGGCAATCGCCCGGGGCGCCTATCTGGCCCGTCACCTGGGTCATTGCGGTGAATGTCACACACCCCGGAATGTCTTTGGCATGATGGATCTGAGCAGGGAATTTGATGGTTCCGAGATCGTTGGCGCCGAGATCAGCCCTGAGGGCCTGAAAAGCTGGTCGGCCTATGACTTTGAAACACTGTTGGTTCTGGGCATGACGGCGGAGGGTGATTTCGTGGGCAGTGAAATGCAGGACGTGGTCGATCACAATACCAGTCGTTTGACACCTGAAGACCAGGCCGCATTGGCCGCATTCTTTACCAGGAAACCAGCTGCAGAATAAGCAACACAGAATAAGCAACACAAAAAAAAGGACGGGCTTGCGCCCGTCCTTTTTCTGTTACCGGACTCGAGGCCCGGTCAGAAAGCAGAAGAACCTGACTTATTCTTCATCCAAACGGAAGCGATCGTGACAGGCGCCACATTTTGGGCCGATCTCGCGAACAGCATTACGAAGGCCTGAGGCGCCCTGGGTGTTGATGATCTCGAGGGCGGCAGCGGCCCCGTCGGCCAGATCGGCGGCCAGTTTGTCAAAGTCGGCCTTGTTGTCCCAGATGGTGTCGGCAGCGCGGGTTTCGACGCCGCTGCCACGGGTATCCGGGACAAACAGCTCGGGAATCATGCCTGCCAGCATGATGATGCGCTCGGCACTCCTGGCAGCAACCGCCTGATCGAACTCGGCACCACGTGCCATGCCTCCCAGAGGGGCGTTGCTGAAAGACAAGAGTTCAAAGACAGCGTGCCGACGTTCCCATGCGTCATGCGCATCTTCGGCAGACATCTGTGCCATGCTGGTTACAGAAAACATTGAAGCAAGTAAAGCCAATCCGGTTGTTACGATATGTTTCATGGTAGTGTCTTCCTCATTCCATCAATAAATAATTAAACATTTGCGGCACGATTCAGGAAGGCGAACTTCCGACACCCTGCTGGATGTGCGTATGCCAACCTGCGGCATTGTGCCATGTTAAGTGGCGGGTGTCTGCATTTTTCAGGGTCAGAGTTGGCGCCCGTAAATGATGACAGCAGCTCGCCCCCCAGCAATCCTTTGCCCTCAGATCCAGTATGCCGCCTTTTTCATTAATCCAGCCTTAAGGGCACCTCTATAAATGGAGGCGCCCTTAATGGAGACCCCTTGAGAAAGATAATATTTTGCAGGCCGGCATGATAATCATTGACCTGTATGGCGCTCTTCGATAGGGTTTGCGCTGGTTGATGCATGGATACACCCTGATCATGACGCGAAAGAATCCGCCCTTTGATTTTGAAGAAGCGCTTGCCAGTCTCGAAGAGCTGGTTACCGCCATGGAAGATGGCGGGCTCAGCCTTGAAGACTCCTTGAAGTCCTTCGAGCGCGGCATAAAACTGACGCGCGAATGCCAGGGCGCGCTGGAAAAGGCAGAGCAGAAAGTACAGCTGCTGCTGAAGGAGGATGGCCTGCCCCAGGCCGAACCCTATGACAGTGATGCCGACGACGAGTAGCACTGGTTCCGTCCCTGAAAATCAATACCCACTTGGACCTCCCTGCCACAATGAATATTCAAGAGTTTATCCGCAACCATCAGCAGCGCGTCGAGTCCGCGCTCAAGACCCAGTTTGCCAACTGTGTGGTGAGCGCCCCCTTCCTGCACGAAGTCATGGAATATGGTGTTTTCAACGGAGGCAAGCGCATTCGCCCGGTCCTGGCCTATGCCGGCGCCAGGGCACTCGGCAGCGAGCCCCACTGTGCCGATATCGCTGCCTGCGCTCTGGAATGCGTACATTCCTATTCCCTGATACATGATGACCTGCCGGCCATGGACGATGATGATCTCAGACGCGGCAAGCCCACCTGCCACAAAGCCTTTGACGAGGCCTCCGCGATATTGGCCGGAGATGCCCTGCAGACCCTGGCCTTCGAGTTGCTGGCAGATTCCGATCTGCTGCGGGTTTCCGACCGCAATCGCATCCGGATGATTTCCGTGCTGGGCCGGGCAATAGGCGCAAGCGGCATGGTGGGTGGTCAGAGCCTGGATTTTATCGCTGCCGGTACCCAGCTGGATGAGGCCGGTCTGGAACAGATGCACTCCCTGAAAACCGGCGCTCTGATCAATGCCAGCGTGTTGCTGGGAGCCCTGAGCACCGATGCCGCCAGCGCAGAGGACCTGGCCAGTCTGCACGAATATGCCCGTCATATCGGCCTGGCTTTCCAGGTCAAGGATGATATTCTCGATGTGCAAAGCGACACCCAGACTCTGGGCAAGCAACAAGGCCGGGATCAGGTCTTGAACAAGCCCACCTATACCTCCATGCTCGGCATCGAGGGGGCCATCGCCAAAGCCGAGGAGCTTTACCGCAGGGCGCTTGCTGCATTGGAACCCTTTGGCGACCGCGCGGACGCCCTGGCCGGGCTCGCCGATTTTATCGTGCACCGCCGTTATTGAAAGCAGTGGGCCGATTGGCGTCTACAGCGCAGACTCCTTGATGCCCTTTGGGTTAGAATGGCAGCCTGATTTTTTTCTGACGAAGACACCGAATGTTTAATGAAATACCGTTGACGAAGCCGGATACCCCCCTGCTTGACAGCATTGATACACCGGCGCAGCTGCGGCAGTTGAAGCTGGAACAGCTGGAGCCCCTGGCCGAGGAGCTGCGCGCCTTCCTGCTGTATGCCGTGGGCAGGACCGGTGGGCATTTCGGGGCGGGTCTGGGAGTGGTCGAATTGACCATTGCCCTCCACTATGTCTTTGATACCCCCACCGACAGGCTGGTTTGGGATGTGGGGCACCAGACCTACCCGCACAAAATCCTGACCGGTCGCCGGGAGCGGATGTACAGCATGCGCCAAGCCGGTGGACTGGCGGCCTTTCCGTCCAGGGCTGAGAGCGACTATGACACCTTCGGTGTGGGGCATTCGAGCACCTCGATCAGTGCTGCTCTGGGCATGGTGATTGCCGCCAGGAAACAGAACAAACAGCACAAGACGGTGGCCGTCATCGGCGACGGTGCAATGACGGCAGGCATGGCTTTCGAGGCCCTGAACCATGCCGGTGACCTGGAGGATGACCTGCTGGTCATCCTCAATGACAACAATATGTCGATTTCCCATAACGTGGGTGGACTGTCCAGTCATTTCGCGCGGATGTGGGCCAGCAAACCCTATAATTTCATCCGTGCCGGCAGCAAGAAAATGTTCTCCGCCCTGCCACCGCCGGCCTGGAAGGCGGCCCTGCGCGCCGAGGAATACATGAAGGGCATGGTTTCTCCGGCCACCATCTTTGAAGAACTCGGGTTCAATTACATAGGTCTGGTTGACGGTCATGATGTACGCGGACTGGTGGACATCCTGAACAATATCAAAAGCCTCAAGGGTCCGAGGCTGCTGCATATCGTGACCCGGAAAGGCAAGGGTTACCGGCCGGCGGAAGAAGATCCCTATGGCATGCATGCCCTCAACAAAATTGTCTCCGAAGCGCAAAAAGAGTCGAAAAAAGCCCAGGCGGCCAAGAATGATATCCCGACGTACTCGGCCATCTTTGGTGACTGGTTGTGCGAGATGGCCGCCACCGATGAGCGCCTGATGGCCATCACTCCGGCCATGGGAGAAGGTTCGGGCATGCGTGGCTTTCAGCAGCAATACCCTGAACGCTTTTTCGACGTCGCCATTGCCGAGCAGCATGCGGTGACCTTTGCCGCCGGTATGGCCTGTGAAGGCCTGAAGCCGGTCGTCGCCATTTATTCCACCTTCCTGCAAAGGGCCTATGATCAGTTGATCCACGATGTGGCCCTGCAGAATCTCGATGTGCTGTTTGCGATCGACAGGGCCGGGCTGGTGGGAGAGGATGGCCCGACCCATGCCGGCAGCTTCGATCTCACCTACCTGCGCTGCATTCCCAACCTGCTCATCATGGCCCCCAGCGATGAGAACGAGGCCCGCGACATGCTGTATACGGCTTATCACTACCCGGGACCAGCCGCGGTCCGCTATCCCCGTGGCAAGGCCAAGGCCCGGCCTCTGCAAAGAGAAATGCAGGCGCTGGCTCTGGGCAAAGCCGTGCTGCGTCGGCAGGGTAGCCGGGTTGCCATTCTGGTCTTTGGTTCCTTGCTGAAAGCCGTTGCCAGCGTCGCAGAGCGCCTGGATGCCACGGTAGTGGACATGCGCTTCATCAAACCATTGGACCAGGAGATGGTTCTGGCGCAGGCGCAGAGCCACGAACTGCTGGTAACGCTGGAGGAGAATGCAGTGGCCGGCGGTGCCGGTTCTGCTGTGAATGAGTGCCTGCTTGCCGCCGGCAGCCAGACAGCGGTATTGAATCTTGGTTTGCCCGACCGCTTTCTGGAGCATGGCCGCAGTGACGAAATGCTGGCCGGCTGTGGTCTGGACAGTGAGGGCATCCTGAAGGCCATCAACGAACGCTTGCAGGAATGAACCCGCCCACATGAGGCGTCCACCCACTGATATTGAAAATCTGGACATGAAGTGGCATGTCCTGCGCCTGTTGTGGCCCTATCTGCTGGAATTTCGCGGCAGGACCCTGCTGGCCCTCCTCTGTCTGGCCCTGGCCAAGCTGTCCAGTATCAGCCTGCCCTTCCTGCTCAAATACATTGTCGATAATCTGGATGCCCAACTCCCCGCGCAAGCCGACCCGGGCGGCAGCGTGGCGCTGGTGGCCGTGCCCTTGGCGCTGGTGCTGGTCTACGGCCTGGCCCGTTTTTTGAATGTGATGTTCAATGAAATCAGGGATATGCTGTTTGGGCGCGTGACGGAAAGGACGATTCGGCGCATCAGCCTGCAAACCTTCGAGCATCTTCACAGCCTGGACCTGAATTTTCATCTCAATCGCCGTACCGGTGGTCTTTCCCGGGATATTGAACGGGGCAACTCGGGCATCAATTTTTTGATGCGCTTCATGATCTTCAACATCATTCCCACGGTGTTGGAGCTTCTGATCGTAATGGGCATTTTTCTGGGGAACTACGGCGTGGATTTTGCCGGCGTCATTCTGCTGGCCCTGGTCGTCTATGCGCTGTTTTCCGTCCAGGCCACGGAACGCCGGACCCGCTATGTGCGGGAGGTGAATCTCGCCGATTCTGCCACCAATAACCGGGCCGTAGACAGCCTGCTCAATTACGAGACCGTCAAGTATTTCACCAATGAAACCTACGAAGCCGAGCATTATGATGTGGAGCTGGCAGCCTGGGAACAGGCCAAGCGTCGCAACCGCCTCAGCCTGTTTGCATTGAATGCGGGGCAGGCCCTGATCGTCGCGACAGCCATGACCGCGATGCTGGCCCTGGCCGCGTTCGGGGTAGCGGACGGGAGCATGACGCTGGGGGATTTCGTACTGGTCAATGCCTTCATGATGCAGCTCTTCATACCCTTGAATTTCCTGGGTTTCGTCTACCGGGAAATCAAGGGGGCGCTGGCCAATATCGAAAGGATGTTTGATCTGCTGGCTGAAAAACCGGGTATGCCGGAGCTGCCGGACGGCGGGATGCTGGCGAGCCGGAATCCCGCCGTGAGTTTCAGGCATGTCGGTTTTCACTATCAACCCGAACGCGAGATACTGCACGATATCAGCTTTACCATCGGCGCCGGCGAAAGAGTGGCGGTGGTCGGGGCCAGTGGTTCGGGGAAATCCACACTGGTCAAGCTCTTGTTCCGCTTCTATGACTGCACCGAAGGGGTGATCGAGGTCGATGGCATCGATATCAGACAGTTGAGTCTGACATCCCTGCGCCGGGCCATTGGCATCGTGCCCCAGGACACGGTACTCTTCAATGATTCCATCCTGGGCAATGTCCGTTATGGACGCCCCGATGCCAGCCTGGACGACATCATGGAAGCCATTCGGCTGGCGCATCTGGATGTCTTTATCAAGGATCTGCCACAGGGTCTCGAGACCCTGGTCGGTGAGCGGGGCCTGAAACTCTCAGGCGGAGAAAAACAGCGTGTGGCCATCGCCCGCACGATCCTTAAAAAACCGGCACTGCTGGTTTTCGATGAGGCGACCTCCTCGCTCGACAGTCACACGGAAAGGGCCATCGTAGAGGCCATCAAGGAGGTTTCCGAGGGTCATACCAGTCTGGTCATCGCCCACAGGTTATCGACAGTCGTGGATGCGGACAGAATTCTCGTGCTCGATCAGGGCAGGATAGTCGAGACTGGCGCTCATGCCGATTTGTTGAAGGCCGGCGGCGTCTACAGCCATTTATGGCAGGTGCAGCAACAGCAGCAGGCGGCCAAATTCGTTCTCCAGGAACAAGCGTAAAGTCATCCTGAGTCCGACAGGCTCCCAGACACAAAAAAGCCCGATCCGTGAAGATCAGGCTTTGCAGAGTTCTTAAATCCCCGGGGTCTTGCCAAAGAAGGGATTGCCGTAATCATCATGCAGATCTATCAGAAACTGGTTGTTTTCCTGACAGATATATTCGGCCAGTTCCTGCCCTTCGGACCACTTGATATCCCATTCCACGGTCCAGGGTTCGGAGTAGGCGCCCGGATCGTCGATGACGGCTCTGTAGTTCAGGGTTTCCTTGTCGGTGCGAGTAAAATATTCGATGGTATGCAATTGCTCGGTATGCATGCGGCCACCGAAGTCCAGCCAGGTTTTTTCATTGAAGCCCACAGTATCGACGACCAGCGTATCACCTTCCCAATGACCCACGGCGTGACCGAAATAGGTCGGGTTGAGATCAGCGGGGTGTTCGCGACCGTCCATATGAATTTCACGCCAGACATGACCACCCCCTTCAAAGATGAGGACGATGCGGTCACGATCCTGGATGATCTCGGTCGGATAGGGCGTGCCCATGGCACGGGGTCCGCCGGGGACCAGGCAGAAGCCCTGGGGATCGTATTTGACGTTGGTTTTCTTGTTGTATTCCCACATGGCCCTGGTCCAGGGCAGCATGGGGGGCAGATCGCCCTCCTTGTATCCGGGCATGCGCACGGCAAAGTCGGTGATCCATTGAAGATTCCAGACCCCGTCGCCGCCGAGATCCACTGTCCCATCGGCAAGTCTTGGCGTGGGTGAGCTTGGGCGTTCCTGCTCTTTCACAGCACTGGCCAGAGGGCTTTCACCGCGGCCAGGCTGTGCCTGTGCGGCAGTCAGGGACTGGAGCGCGGCGATGGCCGCGACGACCAGTAGTTTCTTTGTAAATATCTGTTGCATTGGCTATTCCCCCTCGGAGCATTGGCTATCATTGATGCAAATTGCAAACATCCCTGCGGGAGCTATTGTTTGCACCCGCTCTGGGCGGCCGCAGCATCTTCGTTGAAGCTGGCGTCGCTGGTGCCGGCAAACAGGCGCTGGCAGGTGTCAGCAAACATGACCGAGCGCACATTGCCCTTGAAGCTGCCGTCACGCGCCCGGGTGCCCTGAACGATGACTTCGGCACCGATCTGCAGGGTGTCCCGGGTCCAGCCACGACGCATCAGGCCATTGGGGCTGCCCATTTCCAGGGCCCATTCTTCGATGTCACCCTGATTGTTTTCCACTTCAAGATAAAAGTAAGTGTGCGGATTGGTCCAGTCCACCTTGACGACCGTGCCGGTAATATTGATCGGACTCTGGGAATCAAATTCCGCCGCGAAAGAGTGATGGGCCAGCACCTGGGCGGAGCCGAAGGCCCCAAGCAGAAAGGCTGTCAAAGCAAAAAGGTTGGTTTTCATGTCATGTATCTCCGTAAAAATACCCACTGCTAATTAATCGTGAAGGAAAATTCACCCTGTTGATTGCCCAGAGTATAGGTTCCGAAATACTTGCGATTGGTCCAGGAACCGAGGTTCTCGAGCTTGCCGTTCAGGACCAGTTTGCCTTCCGGCATGTCGGCGGTAATGGTCAGCGTCCAGGTGGATGGCTCCAGCACCACGCTGCTCATTTCCACACCACGGCGGCCAGGATTGACGGTGCCGGAAAGCTCGCCGTTATGGGCATCGATCAGCAGGCGTACCCGTTGTTGGTCGGCACTCAGATTACCTGACCACGAACCCTTGGCGGGATGGCCGACCTGGGCCATGGACGGTACCGACACCAGCAGGCAGGCCAGCAATAAAAAAACTCTCACCAACATAGTTGACTCCTCTGATTAAAATAGGCCTACAGGCCCTGGCATGCTGTCTTGTTGGGCTGTTGATGCTGACTTTGCAGCACCCGATAACCCGGCAGTCTTGGTCAGGCTGCTGGCAGCAGCGCCAATTGTCTTAGCTTAACCATGGTCGCTGCAAGCTTGGCCTGAAACGGATAGTACTAGATAGTTGGGGCAGGAATATAGCCTATAAAGCCCGCTGTGCCCAAATTTCATAATATTTGCACAAAAGGACTATTCCGCAATGCGTTATTCGGGCACGGATGACGAAAGAATACGGGAATGGCAAAGGCGTGTGGAAATGACGGGAAGGTGCTGGAATGATGGGAAGAGGCGCGTCTTGCCCGGCTGGCCGGCATGTCAGACAGCAAAAAAACGGGGCATCATGCCCCGTTTTTCTGTCTCACTCAGACTGGCTCACTCGACTTCAATCAGAAGTTCAGATTAAAGCTGAGGTTGTAGCGCCGACCAAAATTATCGTAGTCGCTTCTGTCGGACTGAGCACCGGCACGGGTGCCGAAGTTCGGCTGGATCGGCGGTTCACGATCAAACAGGTTCTGGATGTTCAGCGCCACATTCCACGCGCCGCCATTGCCGGTTTCACCATTGTAGGCAATCTGCCCATTCCACCAGGTCATCGATGCAACGGTGTTGTCATCTACATCCACACCTTCAACCCAGCGTGCATTGATGAGGGTGGAATCGATATAACGCCCCTGCAACTGGAAGGAGTAGGGACCCACTGCATAGGTCGTGGTGATATTCCCCGTCCACTCCGGTGTCAGGACTCCGGCGTTCAAGGCACCGGCCACATCGAAGGGCGTACCACCGAGCGGCGTGTCGGAACGTTCGATCACATAGCCCGCCAATGCACGCACACTCAAGGTTTCGGACTGATTGCCAAAGAAATTCGGCTCCATCCGGTAGGCCGCTTCAAAATCGATCCCTTCCACTTTGGCCTTGGCCACGTTCAGGAAGGTATTGAAGATGCGCCCGATAAAACCGGTGTTCGGATCCCGCTCGATCTGGTTGCACAGCGACTGCACACCATTGATCTCGCACTCATCCACGATACGCTGCAAGCCCAGCGTGGAAATCGCCCCGTCGATCTTGGTCTGATACCAGTCCGTGGACAATCGCAGACCCGGCAGGAAGCTGGGCTGGAACACCAGGCCGGCCACATAGGTATCGGCTTCTTCCGGGTTCAGGTTCGGGTTGCCCCCGGCCACTGAGGTAATCTGGAAGTTGGTATTGTCGAAGCGCGGGTCGTTGACCGCGCCACCACCGCCCTGCTGGTCGAACAGTTCGGCGAAATTCGCTTCCCGTACGTCCCGCGAATAGGTGCCACGGAAGCGCAGGTCTTCATAGAGCTGCAGGTCCACTCCAAACTTCCAGCTCTCGACAGCGCCGTCCACCGTATCGTAATGAGAGGTACGGAAGGCGCCATCAACCCCCAGACGCTGACCACCGGAAGCCGATTCCCAGACCGGTACATTCAACTCCACAAAGGCTTCCCAGACATCGAATTCACCACCCACATTGGGCACGGTGGAGAACATATGCAGATTGGCACTGCCGGCGGTAAAGCCCGGCGGAATGCCCCGGATCCCCAGTTCTGGCGCGTTCAGGGGTGGTCCCAGCACATCGATGGATTGCGGGAAGGCGCCGTCATCGAAGTCCTGCTGACGATAGGTACCGCCGAAGGCCATGGACACCGGACCATAACCCCAGCCCTCATACAGTTCGCCGGTCAACAGCAACTCGGCAAAGTCCTGCGTCACCGTACTGCGGCCGATCTTCGGCGTGGTCAGGAAGCGCTGGGCGTCTTCGCTCAGACCACCGGCTCCCATCACGTTGAAGGGCACACAATCCTGCACCGTGTTATCCAGGCCGATCGGTGAGGCCAGCGGGTCGGTGGTCGGTCTGACGGTACTGCCACCCGGGGTACCACCGGGAGAGGCCAGACGGCCCTGCACGGCGGGCGTCGCGGCCAGCTGCGCCGGGGTCGGGTTGAACCGCTGCACATTACAGACGATGGCGCCGGTGGCCGGATCACGTACCGCATCCATGGCCAGGAACAGGCGGTCTACACGCAGTTCGTCATGCACTGCGGAGTTCTTGTCGGAGCGACCACTCTGCCAGGAACCCTTGGCATGCCAGCTACCACCCCCGCCCCAGGGCAGGGCCGGCAGATCGGCATCGAAACCCACACTCCAGGACACCGAGGTAAAGACATTGCGTTCTTCTTCATCATCATCGATATCGTTGGAGCCAATGAAGGAACCGAGTTTATGCAACTGGAAGGAGTCGATACCGGCCGCATCCATCGCCGCCGCCACTTCATCCGGCAGGAAGGCATTTTCGCGGAACACTGTCGCAAACCAGCCATCCTGCAGTGAAAAACTTCCCCGGTTGGTCTGGTTGTTGGACTCGGAGCGACCGGCCATGCCCTGCGCATACACCGAGAAGGTATCGGTGATATCGTACTTGCCACCCAGGAAGAAGGAACGGTTGATGGTCTCGGCGCCAGAGGGGCCGCCAGTGAAGGCCAGGTTGCCCCGGACTGCCTCGGGGCCACCGGACATGGACTTGGTGCTGCCGGAGCGGTTGGGCGCCGCCACCACGTCACCCGGCACAAAACGCCGGACACTCGTGCCATCATCGGTGAAGGTCATGCCATTCAGCGCAAAGGGAATCAGCGGACTGTTGCTGTTGGTGCCATTGCGGGCCCAGAGCACGCCGGAGGGGCTGTGTTCACTGGACACCACATTGGGCAAGGTCAGGCGCTGCGGAATACCGGCCGGTGCGCCCGGAAACCATTCGGGGTTGGTAACCCAACCCCAGCGCTGAAAATAACCGTCCTTGTCCACCAGGTCCGCCGGATCACGACGGATCTGATTGATCTCCAGGGACTGCATGGAACCGATCAGGTGAAAGCGCTCGCCGATACTCGTGCCGAAGGCGACC
>JAVVEZ010000070.1:0-18746 GCA_032250895.1 Pseudomonadales bacterium
AAAGGTAGTGGTAAGCTAAACTTTCATCAAGGTGTCGTTCGCCGACCGCTTACAGAATAGTCATGAGCCGGAAAAACCTTAATCGGGTAGCCGGAGGTCTCTACCCCCCAGAATCGTGGCATGTTGGAGGTTTGGATGAAAAAATATATGGCGGTTTACATAGGCCCTCTTTCACCTGAAGAAAAAGGCAAAACAACCATGGCTGAAGAAGTACAACTGAAAGGGATGCAAGCCTGGGGTCGCTGGATCGAAGAAAACTCGAATTCAATTGTGGATTTTGGCGGCCCGTTGGGAAGAATAAGAGAGTGTCCCTGAATGGCGTTGCCGACCATGTATATAGTCTTACCGGCTACGTAGTGGCCGAAGCGGCGGCGTAGTCTTATACCAGTGGTTGATATGATCAGCCATTTAACAACATAATCCGGGAGCCCATCATGCCAAAGCCCATCCACCACACCGCCGCCCATCTGCTTCTTGTCGTGCTGGCCCTGGTCGCGCTGCTCAGTACGCAGGCATTGGCCCAGGACAGAGCCGCCGCGTCTCCGCCCGGCCCCGGCAACCAGATCATACAGATCAAGGATAATCTTTACCGCGCCAGCAACGGTGCCTGGCACTCTATCTTCCTCGTCACCGATGACGGCATCATTCTCGCTGACCCGCTGAACGTGGCCTTCGCCACCTGGCTCAAGGGACAACTGGATGAACGCTTCAAGGTGCCGGTGAAATACGTCATCTACAGCCACAGCCACTTCGACCATGTAGAAGGCGCAGCCATATTCAAGCCCGATGCCACCATCATCGCACAGGAGGGCGTGCGCGAAAACATGGACGGCCGCTACCCGCAAATGCCCGGCGACATGATCGACCGCAACCACAACGGCAAGTTCGACCGCGAAGACATCGATATTCCCACCAACGCCGATCCCGGCATTTGCGGCATGAGCCGCAACTTCTTCGACCAGGTCGACACCAACCACGACGGCATCGTCCCCCCTGCCGAGTTCCAGCAGAACATCGTCAAGCCCGACCTGTACTACAGGGACCACATGATCCTCACGTCAGGCGGCGAAACCGTGGAATTGATGCACCCCGGCAAGAACCATGGCAACGACATGAGCGTGCTCTACTTCCCGAAACAAGGTGTGGTGTTCGCCACCGACATGATGGCCGACGCCCTGGTGCGCAATGACGTGCGCTCGCTGCCCAGTGCCTGCGGCGCCTACGATGGTACACCGATGAATGAATGGATCCGTTCCTACAAGGCAGTGCAGAGCCTCGACTACGACACCTTCGCGGGAGGACACGGCGGTTTTTTCACAAAGGCGGACATGAACCTGCCGATTCAGTTCCTGGAAGACCTGAAGACACAGGTGGAACAAAAGCTCTCAGCAGGGCTGAGTCTGGAGGATATGAAGAAAGAGATGACTTTGGATAAGTACAGGGACTGGAAGTACTACGACAGGTTGCGGGTGAAAAATGTTGAGGCGGCCTATTTAAACTTGACGACGTTCAAATGACAGAGCATCAAAGGCATCACATCAAAGGGGTCAGATAATCGCCCAGTCGCAGGCCCCAGGCATAGATGGTGAGCGCGGGATTGACCCGGCTGGAGCGCGGCAACACGCTGCCATCGGCGACAAAGAGGTTGTCGAAGCCATGCACCCGGCCCCGGCTGTCCACCACCGAGGTGGCCGGGTCGTGTCCGCTTGCCAGGCTCCCCAGTGCATGCGCGGTGGCGCTCAGTGGCATGGCCCGCGCCACGGAGAACAGGCCGGCTTGCAGCAAACGGGTTTTGAAGGCGCGCAGCACGCCCCGATGTTCTGCGACAGAAGCCGGCAAGCGGGCTGCACGATAGTCCAGTTCGGGTGGCTGCCCGACTTGGCGGGGAGCGTTGATACGGTTGTCAACGCTGGAGCCGTCTTCCGTGGTCACAAAAAAACCATGGGCCCGGGCACCCAGAAAATTGGCAAGTCCCTGGGGCACGGTGCCGGGCAATTGAGTGGCGAGAATGTCGCCATCGAGCCAACCCAGGCATTGCACGGTGCTGTGCGGATACTGCGCATTGAAAAAAATCGCGGTCTTGCGCAGCACATCGTGGTTCTTGAAGGGCGAAAAGCCCAGCAGCGCGGTGTTCAGATGCAACTTGAAACAGGCGCCTACCTGTGCGGCGCAGGGCAGGGTCCGGTCCAGGCCGCTGCTGCGTAGATACGCTTGCAGAATGCGCGGTGAGCTCATCGCACCGGCCGCCAGAATCACGCGCCCGGCCTGGTAACGGCTGCCATCCGCACAGAGCACACCACTGATGCGCGCCGGGTTGGTGGCATCAGGCAGCAGTCCGACCAGCTCGGCACTGGTATGCAACTGGAAACCAGCCTTGTCCAGCAGCGGTTTCAACAGATTGAATTCGGCCTCACCCTTGCAAGCGGTGGGCGAGGCGAAGCCGTCGAAGTGCCTGGCTTCAACAGCATTGTCGAGAATCTCCGGCTTCAGGCCCAGCGGCAGGTGCTCGACACGCCAGCCCTTGCCCGGCCTGGTAATGCGATTTATCAGCCGGGTCAATGCCGCTTCGTGAACAAAGCTCCTGACTCCCAGCAACTGTTCGGCCTGCCCGTAGTAGGGTTCCAGATCCTGGTAGCTGAGCGGCCAGCCCAGGCAACTGAAATCGGGATCAGCCTCGAATTCATGCGGGCTGAAGCGCAGCAGGGCGGCGCCATACCATTTGGTCTTGCCGCCGATATTATAAAATTCGCCCGGCGTCAGAGGTTTTCCATGAGCATCACGCCAAACCTCTTTGTTGTTGAAACGTGTGCTTCCCAACACCTGCCTGACGGCCAACGTGCTGTCATCCTTGGGCAGGAAGCCGCCCTTCTCCAGCATCAGCACCCGCTGTGAACCCTGCTGCATCAGATTGTAGGCACAGGCCGACCCACCGGCCCCGGAACCGATGATGATGTTGTCGTAATATGGCTCGCTCATGAGTGCGCCTGCACTACTTGCCTGTCATTCATGTTCAGCCACCCTCGGCGAAGCCCGGATACAGGGTCATGCCACCATCCACGAAGAGGCTGATGCCATTGATGTAGTCGGCATCATCGGAGGCCAGCCAGACCACCGCCCGGCTGATGTCGATCGGTTCACCGATGCGGTTATAGGGAATCAGCTTCATCAGTTCATCATAGGCTTGCGGGGTGTCCCAGGCACTGGTGTTGATGGGCGTACGGATGGCCCCGGGACAGACGCTGTTGACGCGAATCCGGAACGGCGCCACTTCCTGCGCCAGGCTCTTGTTCATGAGCATGACGCCACCCTTGGACGCGGCATAGTTGACATGGCCGGCCCAGGGAATGACCTCGTGTACCGAACTGATGCTGATGATCTTGCCGGCCGCGCAGGAGATCTCCTTGACCACGCCCCGGCGCTTGAATTCACGGATGGCTTCGCGGGCACACAGAAACTGGCCGGTGAGATTGACACCGATGACCTTGTTCCACTGGGCCAGGCTCATGTCCTCAAAGGCGGCATCGTTTTGCAGGCCGGCGTTGTTGACCAGTATGTCGATGGTGCCGAATTCGCTCAACATCTGAGCAAACATGGCCTGCACCTGTACCTCATCCGACACGTCCGCCTGGATGGCAATGGCGTGACCACCGTGGCGCTTGATGTCGGCAACCACTTGCAGGGCGCTGGTTTCATCAAAGAGATAATTGACCACCACGTCCGCGCCTTCGCGCGCCAGATGCAGGGCCACACTCAAACCGATGCCGGAATTCGCGCCCGTTACCAGGGCTTTTTGCCCGTGCAGTAAATTGCGTGGCGGACATTCGGGCATGACGACAGCGGGCAGATCGGCATTGCTGGCGGAAGGCGGAGCATTCATGAGCGGGTTCCTGTCAGTGATTAAAAAAGGGCAAGCCGTGCGCCAAAGCTACTGGTCTACTACTGGCGCTTGTCGGCTGGATTGCCGGCCGGTTTGTCGGGCTGCAGCAGATTGGCGATCAGCCCGGTCCAGCCGGTCTGATGCGAGGCACCCACGCCGCTGCCATTGTCACCGTGAAAATATTCATGAAACAGCAGGTAGTCCCTGAAATTCTCATCGTTCTGCAGCCTGTCATGCGTGCCGAATACCGGTCTGTGTCCGGCGTCATTGCGGCGAAACAGACGGGTCAGACGCAAGGCCAGCTCTGTGGCGACTTCACGTAAACTCAGCAGCTTGCCGGAGCCGGTCGGACATTCGACCTTGAAGTCCTCGCCATAATAATCGGCAAAGCGCCGCAATGAGGTGATCAACAGATAATTCACCGGAAACCAGATCGGCCCCCGCCAGTTGGAATTGCCCCCGAAGGCGCCAGTGGCGGATTCGGCCGGCTGGTATTGCACCGACAGCGACTGGCCGCAACAATCGAAGACATAGGGGGCATCCCGATGCGCGCGCGACAACGACCGAATACCATAGTCAGACAGGAATTCTGTTTCATCGAGCATGCGCTGCAACAACTTCTTGGTGCGATGCCCGCGCAGCAATGACAGCAGACGCCGATTCCTGTTGCCCGCTTCGTTCCAGTGTGACACCAGCCCCGCGAGATCGGGTCGGTAATTCAAAAACCATTCCAGCCGACGTTTGAAATCCGGCAGTTTTTCCAGCATGTCCGAGTCCAGCACCTCCACCGCGTACAGCGGGATCAGACCCACCATGGAGCGCAGCTTCATTGGCATCATGCCGCCGTCCGGCAAGCGCAGCACATCATAGAAAAACTGATCTTCTTCGTTCCATAATGCCACTCCGTCGTCACCTATATGGCTCATCGCCTTGGCGATGTAAAGAAAGTGTTCAAAAAACTTGGTGGCAATGTCTTCATAAACCCGGTTTTGCAGGGCCAGTTCCAGAGCGATGCGCATCAGGTTCAGGCAATACATGGCCATCCAGCTGGTGGCATCGGACTGGTTGATATGACCGCCGGTCGGCAGGGGTGAACTGCGATCGAACACGCCGATGTTGTCCAGCCCCAGAAAACCGCCCTGAAACACATTGTTGCCATCGGCATCCTTGCGGTTGACCCACCAGGTGAAATTGATGATCAGTTTGTGCAGCACACGTTCCAGAAAGTCCAGGTCTCCGGGTCCGCCACGGGCCTCGCGCTCGATTTTGAACACCTCCCAGGCCGCCCAGGCATGCACGGGTGGATTGACGTCATCGAAGGACCACTCATAGGCCGGCATCTGGCCATTGGGGTGCATGTACCAGACCCGGGTCATCAGCAGAATCTGCTGCTTGGCAAAGACCGGATCGATCAGTGCCAGGGTCACACAATGAAAGGCCAGATCCCAGGACGCGTACCAGGGGTATTCCCATTTGTCCGGCATCGAAATGATGTCGGCATTGTTGAGGTGCTGCCAGTTGCGGTTGCGTCCGTGCCGTCGTGCCGCCGGCGGTGGTGGCTGTCCGGGGTCGCCATCGAGCCACTGTGGAATATCGTAATAATAAAACTGCTTGCTCCAAATCATGCCGGCAAAGGCCTGGCGTTGAATCAACCGGGCATCGGCATCGTCCAGATCCTGTTGCACGGTGGCATAAAACGCATCCGCTTCGCGCAGACGGGCAGCAAACACCTCGGTGAAATCGGCAAAAGCTTGTGGCTGAGGGCTGCGGCTCAGGCGCAGGCGGACCTCGATCCTGGCCCCCGCCGGGATCTCGAAAAAATAGTGAGCGCAGGCCTTGGTGCCCCGTGCGGCGGGATTGACGGCCTGGTGCTCGCCGGCGACCACGGCGCGGTGAAAGGCATCCTTGAAATAACCGGCCTGCGCTCTGCCATAGAGCCTTGGCGAGTTGGTGTCGTTATCGGTGAACAAGAGCTCCGGGCTGCCATCGAAATGGCAATGATAGCTGCCCAGTTTATGATGCTCTATGTCGATGTCCCTGGCTCCTGCGGCCGCCAGCAGCGGTCTGGTGGCATCGTGGCCCCAACTCCAGGTATTGCGGAACCAGAGCTGAGGCAGAACATGCAAGGGCGCGGCCTCCGGGCCGCGATTGTGGACGCTGATGCGCATCAGTATGTCGTCGGCATCCGCCTTAGCATATTCGACGAACACGTCGAAGTAGCGGTCGTCATCGAAGACCCCGCTGTCCAGCACCTCGAATTCCGCGTCGCGCTTGCCGCGCTGCCGGTTCTCTTCCACCAGCCGGTGATAGGGAAAGGCCCGCTGTGGATACTTGTACAGCATCTTCAGGTAGGAATGGCTGGGCGTGGCGTCCAGGTAGTAATACAGTTCCTTGGCATCCTCGCCGTGGTTACCCTCGCCATTGGTCAGACCGAACAAGCGTTCCTTCAGAATCGGGTCCTGGCCATTCCACAGCGCAAGTCCCAGGCACAGACGTTGATTGCTGTCACTGATCCCGGCCAGGCCATCCTCACCCCAGCGATAAGCCCGGCTACGGGCCTGCTCATGCGTGAAACTGTCCCAGGCATCACCGCCGGCACTGTAGTCCTCACGCACAGTGCCCCACTGCCGCTCGCTCAGATAAGGCCCCCATCTGCGCCAATCCGATGGCTTGTCATGCTGTGGGTCCAGGCCTTGTCGTTCCCGTTCGAAAGCGTTGCTAGTCATGATCATTCCTGTCTATTGCCGTTCAAGGGACACGATAAACGGCCGCTTTCTTGCACCCGGCCTGCGATATTCCTCCGCCTGAAGGCCAGGGTTCAAGCCTCGCTCCAAAACTCTATTCTGTTGCCTTCGGGATCAAAGACATAGAAATAAGGCGCCCGCCAACTGTTGCTGACTATCGGCCCTGGATTTGCTTCACCATTTTCGGCAGCCCTGTCGAGCCTGTCCCTGAAATGAGCATGATGCGCGGCAAGATCCCTGACCTGAAACGACAAGGTGAGCCCCTGACCGGAACTGGATTTGATCGTGCAGCGCGCGGCATCAGCGACACTCAATACACTGCCAGGACCGAGCAAAAATTCCCTGAACCAGTCGCCCTTTGAAAAACGCTCTGTGAGGCCCATGACGGATTGATAAAAATACAGCGTCTCCTGCCATTTTTCACAATAGAGAATGGTGTTGCTTGACACTATGTCCACTCGCATTCCTTATATCCTCACTCTGTTGAAACCCAGACTTACACCTTGGCCGGCAATACCAGAATCGGCACATATACCATGGCAAAGCACAGGAACGCGGCAAGCCACAACACCGAAGCGAGGTTCAGCATCATGACGGCCCCGCTCAGGGCCGCCGTCACCCGCGCCACGGCGGCCAGGTTGAGCAGCACGATACACAATGTCAGCAGGCGATGGCTGTGCAGGGGCCTGCCGGTATGACCCAGCGCAGCGCGGCTGGAAACGGCCACGATCATGCTGGCAATGGCACCGACGGTCAGCGCATGAATACCGGCAGATACCGGGATATAGGCGGCCAGCCCCAGTGCCAGCAAGATCACGCCTATCGGAATCCAGGCATAGGCGAGATGCAGCATCCAGACCAGGGGGTCACTCAGGGTCCGGTGGCTCTGCCAACGACACAGGCGCCAGCCCTGCAAGATACCGGTCAGCAGGCCGCTGAACAAAATCCACGCGCTGGAGCTGAGCAGCACGGTGCTCAACGCAAACACCAGCAGACTGCTGATGGCCAGGGCATCGACAAGACCGAATTCAGCGGGCAGGGGCTGCCTGGCAGCAGGCTCCTTGCCCGTCTGCTGCCGGAGCAGCCAGTTGCGGGTGAAGGCCGGAATGATTCTGCCGCCGATCAGGTTGATCAACAGGATCACCAACCACAACTGGCCCCACAAGATCTGGCGCTGCAGTGCCGGAAAAAACTGCTGGGCGACATGGAACGCCATGTCACTGATCAGCAAGACACTTAACAGCAGCAGAATTTTATAATTGCGCCGATTACCGGCCCGCAGGATCTCCACCGTCATCAAACCCAACAAGCCCGCCCAGTAGGCGAAATCAAACAGCGCCCCGGCAAGAGGGGAAAACTGGCCCAGCCGGGCCCCCAGCCAGGCCAGGCACAAAAATACCAGTGGCGCCCCACTGACCGGCGGACGCTGGGTCCAGGTGGCCACGGCAGTCAACATGAAACCCCCGATGGCGGCGCCGATAAAACCACTGATCATTTCATGGCCATGCCAGTAAATCGGATTGCCTGGCATTGGCATGGGCAGCACGCCCGCCCACCAGAGCGACCAAAGCGCCAGACTCAGTACAGCATGCAGTACCGCCAGTAAAAATAGGGGGCGAAAGGCGATACTCGTCAGCAGATAGGGATTTCCGTTCGATGTTGCCATGCAGTCACCTTGATCAGGGAATTATGAATAGATCCACTCTCACAAACATGGGACAGTCACTATCTTAACGCACATACGAAAATCAAATTACTCTGACCCCTTTGATATGACCCCTTTGATATTATGGGCTCTTGCAAGGTTAACCGATAAAGCATATCGCTAAAACGCGTTATCCCATGCCATATAAGCCATTATAGAATTCTTCAACCAAATTCAAGCAGAGCCTCTGACATCCGTGGCAAGCGCGCAGATGTCACCGTAACGAACCATGAAAAATACAGCCCGAATCATCACACAAGCCAGTCCGCTGAACAGCGATCAGGCACAGCAACTCGATAAGTTGACACGTACCCTCACGCCCTTGCAATCCATGTGGGTGAGTGGTTATCTGGCCGGGCAGCAGAGTTTTCAAGCTGAGGAAAAAACAGCCCCCTCACTGCAACTTGCGGCTTCCTCTCCATCGACCTTGACGATTCTCTTTGGCTCGCAGACCGGAAATGCCGAGGCGGTGGCACAACAGGTTCTCGCGGCGGCACGCGACCACGGAATCCAGGCCACACTGCTGGATATGGCGGCTTACAAACCGCGCGATCTGAAAAAGGAACAGGCGCTGCTGCTGGTGGTATCGACCCAGGGTGAGGGCGATCCCCCGGACAGTGCCCAGGAGCTGCACGCCTTTCTTCATGGTAACAAGGCTCCCCAACTCGACGGACTGCGTTACTCGGTGCTGGCATTGGGCGATTCAAGCTACGAGTACTTCTGCAAGACCGGCAAGGATTTCGATCAGCGCCTGAGCGAGCTGGGCGCCGAGCGGGTTCATGAGCGGGTCGATTGCGACCTCGATTATGACGATGCTGCCGAACAGTGGATCGGCGCCGCGATCAAGCTTTTTGAACAGAGCCCGGAAACGGCAGACGGCAAACAGCTGCAATCCGGGTCAACAGCGGCACCGGCGGCAGTGGGTCCCACGCGCAAAAACCCCTATCAGGCACGCCTGTTGACCAATATCGTGCTGAACGGTCGCGGCTCCAGCAAGGAAGTCCATCACATCGAGCTGGACACAGAGGACTCAGGGCTGGTGTGGGAACCCGGCGATTCTCTGGGCGTGGTGCCAAGCAATCCGCTGGCTGTGGTGGATGAATTGATCGAAACCCTGGCACTGGACCCGAATGAGACGGTCAGCGTCACGGATACTGAACTGTCTCTGCGTGAGGCGCTGACACATCATTACGAGATCACCACACTGACCCGGCCAGTGGTCGAAAAATATGCGGCTCTGGCCGAGTCCAAACGCTTGCATGAACTGCTCAGTGAAGCGCAGCGGACGGCTTTTTCCGGCTATGTTCAGGACCGGCAGCTGCTCGACCTGATCGAGGATCACCCGCTCAAGGGGCTGGATGGAAGCCGTCTGATCGCGCTGCTGCGCAAACTGCCACCGCGGCTGTATTCCATTGCGTCCAGCCACCAGGCCAATCCCGATGAGGTGCACCTGACCGTAGCCGCCGTGCGTTATAAGAGCCATGGCCGCCAACGCCAGGGCGTGGCATCCATTTTTCTCGCCGAAGGCGGCGGCGACAAGGGCACCGTGCCGGTCTATGTCGACCGCAACAAGCACTTCAGGCTACCCGCCGATGACGTACCCATCATCATGATTGGGCCCGGCACCGGCGTGGCGCCCTTCCGTGCCTTCATGGAGGAACGCGAGGTGCTCGGTGCCAGTGGCGCGAACTGGCTGTTCTTCGGCGCCCAGCACTTTCTCAGCGATTTCTATTATCAAACCGATTGGTTGCGCTGGCGCGCAAGCGGGCTGCTGACCCGGCTCGATGTGGCCTTCTCGCGCGATCAGGCGGAAAAGATTTATGTGCAGGACCGTTTGCGCGAACAGGCCCGCGAGCTTTATGCCTGGCTGCAGGAGGGGGCTCAGATCTATGTTTGCGGCGATGCGCAACACATGGCGCCTGATGTGCATGCCGCCCTGACAGACATCATTGCGGATCAGGGTGGTTTGGCACCGGAGGCAGCGACGGCCTATCTGAACCAGCTGCAAAAAGACCAACGTTATCACCGCGACGTCTATTGAGAACATCTGCGGAAAACACATCCCATCGTCATCCCCGCGCAGGCGGGGATCCAGTCAATCAACAAAATAGATTTCATCCTGCCCGGGGATGACGATGTTTCAGGAGCTTAATGCCATGTCAGACGTACCGGACCATCATTCCGATGTCGAAAAAATCAAACGGCGCAGCCGTCATTTGCGCGGCACCATCGTGCAGGGTCTTGCCGATATGGCCACCGGTGCGCTGGCGGCCGATGATACCCAATTGACCAAGTTTCACGGTTTCTACCAGCAGGATGACCGTGAGCTGCGTGCCGAGCGCAAACTGCAGAAACTGGAACCGCACTATCAGTTCATGCTGCGCATGCGTCTGCCGGGTGGCTGTCTGACGCCGCAGCAGTGGCTGGCGCTCGACGCGGCCTGTCGTGCCTATGGTGAGAGCACCATGCGCATCACCACACGCCAGACCTTCCAGTTTCACCGGGTGCTCAAGAAAGATCTGAAACCGATGATGCAGGCCATCCATCACGCCGGGCTCGATACCCGTGGCGGTTGCGGCGATGTCAACCGCAACGTCGTCGCCACTGCCAATCCGCATCGCTCACGCATCCATGCCCAGGTTTACGACTGGGCGCAAAAGATCAGCGAACATTTGCTGTGGCGTTCACGCGCCTATGACGAGATCTGGCTGGATGCGCCTGCGTCGGACGTCCCCGAGCATGAACCTCTGTACGGTGACAGTTATCTGCCGCGCAAATTCAAGGTGGCGCTGGCCATCCCCCCGGAAAACGACTGCGATGTCCTGGCCAACGACATTGCCCTGATCGCCATCGTGGAAAACGGTGAACTACAGGGTTTCAACGTTGGTGTCGGCGGCGGCATGGGTGCCAGCTACGGCATTCCCAGTCATTACCCGCGTCTGGCTTCGATCATCGGTTTTTGCACTCAGCAGCAATTGCTGGCGGTAGTGGAACAGATCGTCGGTATCCAGCGTGACCACGGAGATCGCAGCGACCGCATGCATGCGCGCTTCAAATACACCATCGACGAGCATGGCCTGGAATGGGTCAAAACCGAACTGGCGCAGCGCCTGGGTCAGCCACTGGCGGCAGCCCGTCCCTATCACTTCAGCGACAATGGCGACCATTACGGCTGGCTTGAAGGTGACGATGGCCTGTGGCACCTGAGTCTGTTCATAGAGAACGGACGCCTCGCCGATTTTGCCGATTTTCCCCTGCTCAGCGCGATGCGTGAAGTGGCCGCCGAAATGTCCCGGCAAGGCATTGGCGAAATCCGCCTGAGCTGTAATCAAAACCTGATACTGGCGCGTATCCCGGTGGCCCACAAAGACGCCATCGATGCCCTTGCCCGCCGACTGGGCCTGCTCGACGGTCTGCGCCACTCGGCGCTGCGCCGCGCCTCGATGGCCTGCGTGGCATTGCCGACCTGCGGCCTGGCCATGGCCGAAGCCGAGCGCTACCTGCCCGACCTGATCGGCAAGCTCGACCTCATCATGCGCGACCTGGGTCTGGAAGACACCACCATCGTCACGCGCATGACCGGTTGTCCCAATGGCTGCGCGCGACCCTATCTGGGCGAAATCGCCTTCACCGGCAAGGCGCCCGGCAAGTACAATGTGTATCTCGGTGCCGCCCACAATGGCGAACGCCTGAACAAACTCTACCGGGAAAATATCGCCGAAGAAGACATCCTGGCGGCGCTCAGACCCTTGCTCGAACGCTATGCCAGAGAGCGCGATGACGGCGAACCCTTCGGTGATTTCGTGGTTCGGGCCGGCATCATCAATGCCACGCTGGAGGGGAGGCAGTTTCACGAACAGGTGCTGCAACCAAAAACCTGACACAAAAACCTGACGTTCTGGATTATCCCGGCCAGGGGTTTATACTTCCCGTGCTTGATCGGTGAACCGGCATCGGCCATCCTGGTACCAGCTCCATCTGGGTTGACGAAAGCCCTGACCGGCCTTTGGCACTGGGACAAAATACATTGACCATGACACTCAGCAAACCCGCAAGCGCCAGCGATCCCTTGTCTCTTTGTCAGCAGTTTGGCAAGGCCCTGAGCGCTGATTCTCCCTGTAGTGACCAGAACCTGGCAAAGGCAAGGCTGTGTCTGCTGGACTATCTGGCCAATGTTTTCGCGTCACAGGAACTGCCCTGGGTGCAGCAGGCCATCAGCCTCGCACGCAATAATTCCGCACGCAACGACGACGGTGGTGCCGGCATTATCGCTACCTCCCTGCGCGTATCCGTGCAGGATGCCGCGCTTGCCAATGCCGTTGCCGGCCATGCCCTGGTGCGTGACGACATGCATGTCAACAGTGTCAGCCATCTGGGCACGGTGGTCATACCCACGGCGCTTGCGCTGGCCGAACAAGGGTCCGGTAGTGGCGAGCAGTTGCTCACAGCCATCATTTGCGGTTATGAGGCCGGCGCCAGGCTGGGCTCGCTGCTGATGGATGTGGACGTGGCAAGGAAAATCCGTCCTACCGGATTGATCGGTGCGTTTGCGGCGGCGGCCACGGCGGCAAAATCCGCCGCGCTGGAACAGGAACCCTTCAGTCATGCGCTGGGCTTTGCCGCCAATTACATCACCGGCCTCAATGAATGGGCGGCCACCGGCAGCAGTGATATGTATTTTCATCCCGGGATAGCCGCGCGCAACGGCATCAGTGCGATGCAGCTGGCCCAGCTCGGTGCCGCCTCCGCGCCCGGTTCACTGGATGGCAGGGCCGGGCTGTTTGCCGCGTTTTCCAAACCGGTCCCGGCCAATCCTGTGCTGCCGTTTCAGGCAGAGGCGGAAATTCATGCCGTGTTTTTCAAGCAGGTTCCGGCCTGCAACTATGCCCAGACCGCTGCCCAGGCTGCCCTGCAGCTGAGAACCAGGCATGCCTTTGACCTCGAAGAGCTGAGCCGGATACGCATTCGGGTGCCCCATGCTGCGGCGCATTACCCGGGCTGTGATCAGAAAGGCCCTTTCCACAGCATCCTGCAGGCCCGCATGAGCATCTATTTCAATGTGGCCAGCGCCCTGCTCCATGGCAATTTTGCAGAAGACAATTACCATAAATTCCAGAATGAAAAAATCGACCGCCTGATCGCCAAATCCGACTTGGACGTCGATGAGATATTGACCGGCAACTACCCAGGGCAGCAAGGTGCCCGCATCACGGTAACGCTCCAAAACCAGACCCGACTTGACGCGAGCCTCGAGGAGGTGACAGCCGCATCGGCTGAAGAAGTTGAAGGACGGTTTCTGCAGGCAGCCACCACCTGTCTGGGCGAGGATCAGGCCGGCCGGCTCGTTGAGTGTATTGCCAGCCTGAAGGAACAGGGCAGCCTGGCTGATTTTTTCAGGCTGTTACAGAAACGATGACAAAAACCCTGCGCGCTGCATTCGTTCCCGTCAGACCCATGCAGGGATGCTCCGGGAGCCATTCATTATCAAGAAAGCTTGCCAGTCCCCCGACAACGCCTGCATCTGAAGCCCTTCTGAATCACACCACTCCCATTGCATGAACTGCATACACTGCTTGCCGCCTTGAGAATGGCGATCATATCCCGCAGCATCGCTGATTCGGGACCCTTGTAGCTCAGTGCCGCAGAAGGTCTTGCTACAGGTCCGGGTAAGGGATGAGTACGCATAATGTAAGGATTAGTCTTATCGAATAGTGGAAGGCCAGTCTAGGCCATCACGTTGAACAGTAATGTTAAGGACTTCACATTTTTACTTGAAAAACATACGCTAACAATCTGTTAAAAAAGTATTTTTTATGATGCCAGGCCCTGTCTGATGCCCATGAGGCCGCTACAGGGGTGCCCTTGACGCAGTTTGCTGTTATTTTACCGCTCTCACTCATCTTGCCGATCACAGAACCCGGAGATTGTATGCCTCAGCCAGCCCATGCCAGGGGCCCATTTCGGGCCGATCAGGTCGGCAGCCTGCTGCGCCCCGACAGACTCATTGCCCGGCGCAATGAATTCGGTGCCGGCCTCATCAGTGCAGAAGCCCTCAGAAACACGGAAGATGAATGCATCCGGGAGGCAGTGACCTGGCAGGAAAGCATTGGTCTGCAAGGTATCAGCGATGGCGAATTCCGGCGCGAAAGTTTTACCCATGATTTTATCAACAAGATTGCCGGCGTCGAATTTCAGCGTATTCCCGAAGCCGAAACCGGCACTGGCGCACAGCGCAAACGCCCCCCCTTCCGGGCCCTGGTCAGCGGCCCCATGGCACGCCCACAAGAGGGCATCGAAGTCGCCAATTTTGCCTTTCTGCATGGCCTCACCCGGCGCACGGCCAAACTCTGCATCCCCTCTCCCACCATGCTGCACTTCCGCGGTGGCCGGGCGGCAATCAGCCGGGAAGCCTACCCCGACATGGATGACTTTTTTCAGGATCTGGCCGCCTTGTTCAATGCCGAAGTGCTGGCGCTTGCCGATGCCGGCTGTCGTTATCTGCAGTTCGATGACACCAATCTGGCCTATCTCTGTGATCCCAACATGCGCGCCGGTGTGCAGGAACTGGGAGAGGACCCGGATGCGCTGCTCCAGACTTATATAAAGCTGATCAACGATGCCATTGCCGGTCGTCCTGCCGATGTGGCCATTACCCTGCACCTGTGCCGGGGCAATGCCTTCAGCGCGGGATTTGCCCAGGGCGGTTACGAAGCCGTGGCTGAACGGCTGTTCCAGCAGACCCGGGTGGACGGTTTTTTCCTGGAATATGACGATGCGCGTTCCGGTGATTTTTCACCGCTGCGCTTCGTTCCCAGAGGCCAGAAGATCGTGCTCGGTCTGATCTCTTCCAAGAATCCGGACATGGAAGACAAGGAGCAGATCAAGCGTCGCATCGACGCCGCTGCCCGTCATATTCCGCTCGACCAGCTTTGCCTGTCACCCCAGTGTGGTTTCTCCAGCAGCACCCATGGCGCCAACAAAATCAGCATCGACGTGGAAAAGGCAAAACTGGCGCTTGTGTGTGAAATAGCGACAGAAGTCTGGGGCGAATGACAGGAATGCAGAATATCGATGTCGGTGAACTGATCGATGCCAGGCCGCTTGGCAGCATGCAATGGCGCATCCTGGCACTGTGCTCCCTGGTGGTGTTTCTGGACGGCTATGATATTCAGGTCATGGCGCTGGCCGTGCCCTCGCTGGTGCAGGAATGGTCCTTGCCCGCCGCCTCCTTCAGTCTGGCCCTTGCTGCAGCCTTGATAGGCCTGGGCCTGGGTGCCGCCTTTCTTGCGCCGCTGGGCGACCGCTACGGCAGGCGCAGCGCACTGGTGTTTGCCGTAGCGGTGGTAGGCTTGGCAACCGTGGCAACCGGATTTTCCGGCAGTATCGAGGAGCTCTTCGTCTGGCGTTTCATCACGGGCCTCGGCCTGGGTGCCAGTGTACCCAATGCCGTGGCCATGACCTCGGAATACATGCCCTTGCGTCGTCGTGCTGCACTGACAGCCCTGATGTATTGCAACATTGCGCTGGGTGCCTTCGTTGCAGGTTTTCTGGCACCCCCACTGATCCGGCATTTCGGCTGGCAGGCCACCTTCATGGCCGGTGGTATCGCCCCCCTGATTCTGTGTCTCTTGCTGATTTTCGGTGCCGCCGAGTCGCTGGTCTATCTGCTGAGCACCCGGCCGGGCGATCCGCGCATCAAGCGCATTCTCCAGAGTCTGGCGCCGGACCTCGACCCCAACCAGGTCACCCTGACGCAAACCGCAGAAACCGGGGGCAGCGGTGTGCCGGCTCTGTTCTCGCCCTTGCTGCGCAGCCGTACCTTGTTGTTGTGGGCCATCTTTTCCATTAATTTTTTTGTTCTTTATTACCTGATAAGCTGGCTGCCAACCCTGCTGAGCAATGAAGGCTGGCCGCAGGCCCGGGCTCTGCAGGGCGCAGTGATGATACAGGCGGGCGGCGTGGTGGGTGGTTTGTTTCTGGCCTGGCTGGCAGACCGGGGTTATGTTGCCTCCACTCTGGTGATTGCCTTTTTGGTGACCCTGCTGGCCCTGGCACTCTTCGCTTTCGTGCCCTCCACACCCTTGAATTGGGGCATGTTGTTGCTGGTGGTTGGTGGGGGTATTTCCGGCACCCAATTGCTGCTGATCGCTCTGGCCGCCATGTTTTACCCACCTCCGCTGCGCGCCTCCGGCGTCGGCTGGGCGGTGGCCATCGCCCGTTTTGGCGCCATTCTGGGACCACTGGTGGGCGGCTGGATCATCACTCTCGATCTGGAGACCTTTCAGGTTCTGGGTCTGCTCGCGCTGCCGGTAATGCTCAATATGGCCTGTGCCATGCTGGTGCCCAGGGTATGGCCCGGCGCCCGGGGATAGTCACGGAAGAAGGATGGTCCTATACTGCCCGGCAGACACCTGAACATACCAGGGTCCGATCAGCTACCCTGGCTCGAAAAAATCAGTGAGGATCATTCACCATGACAATGACGTTTCTCCGTATCCCCGGCCTGGCCTGCCTGTCATTTCTGGCCGCCTGTTCAAGCCCTTACAATCCCTTGGCAGACTACGAACAACTGAACCCCTCCACGATCCTCGCCACCCCTGAAGCGACAGCCAACACGGACTATCCCGCCGAACAGGTTGCCCGTGGCAAATACATGGTGGGCTTATTGGGCTGCGGCAGCTGCCACACCAATGGCGCACTGATCGGGGAAGCCCGACAAAACCAGTTACTGGCCGGTTCCGACACCGGCATTGCCTACTCCAACCCGCTGGCTGTCAACAACCCCGGCGTGGTCTATCCGGCCAATCTGACCCCGGATATGGAAACCGGCATCGGCAGCTGGACCATCGACCAGATAATCACCATGCTGCAAACCGGTGTCGACAATCACAGCGGCCAGACCCTGCCGGTCATGCCCTGGCCGAGTTATGCCCATATTGAAGCAGAGGATGCCCTGGCCATCGCCAGCTACCTGAAGAGCCTGCCCCCGGTACGCCACCGGGTGCCGACCAATGTGGCACCAGGCCGGAAAGCCACAGCGCCCTTTGTGCACTTTGGAGTGTACCGAAGCAAACAGTAACCCACTATTTGGGACACTCACTTTTATTTGGGACATTTATTTGGGACACTCACTCTCCACAACACTAATGCCCGCAGGAGGGACCTCGTTTCAAGTCAATTCTGTCTTTGTGATCCGGGGGTATCATCCGCACAGTTGATGCACCGATCGGTGTAAGGGATGGCCTTCAAGCGTGCTTCACCAATCTCCAGACCACACTGACTGCAACAAAAATAAGTGCCAACTTCCAGTCGTGTCAGAGCATGGCGGATCGCAGCCAGCTCCTGCATGCCTTCCTGCTCGAGCGCCATGATCAGGCTGTCGTTTTCTGTCTGCTTGATCTGCTCACTGAAGTTGGGACTGACAGCTTCCTGTTTCTGGTGGGTATGACGGTGAGTCCTTTCCACGCGGGCTTCAATTTCCGCTTTTCTGGCCAGCAATTCTGTTCTGACTTCATCAAGGTTCATTCACATACTCCGATATAAACATAAAACAATCAGATTCAATAAACGGCGATAACTATGATCAAAAATTCTGGATCAAATTAAGTTGCAACTGACCTTTTCCAAAAAATTCTGTTTCCTGATGCATATACCCGAATTGCAAACGACTGTTATTTGATAGTGAATACGCGATGGCAGCATAGGTTCTGTTACGGTCGAAATAATCAACCCGCCTGTCATTACCAATATTTCGTTCAAAATTCATAAAAAGCTCGTTGTAAAACGCAAGATATACAGCTCCCTTACCAAGAGTATCCTGGTTCAACGGGTAGTTAAGACCTACAAAATAACGCAGACGGTTGCGATAATCCTGCCCATCTACATCCCGCTGTTCCAGACGAATCCTATGAGTAATATAAGCTTTGCTGCCCAGCCTCTGTGGTATTAAGGCTTCCTGGTACAGCCGCCTTTCACTGGTCGTGGCGCTGTTGGGGCCAAAAGCTCCGGATTTAATATAAGCATAACCCAATGTGTATTTGATGCTGCTCTTCTGTGGCCGCCAAGTCAAGCCGCCACGAATGAGCAACTGCTCCAGATCGCCCCCTAAATTCCAATTACGATGTTGAATATCCCCCTGAAAACCATAAGAGCTATTGTCCAAGTCCTTGTTCCACATATACATGTACCAGGCGCCTGTCTTGTCTTCATTGACATCCTGAGCAAAGGTGAGGCGTGGTAAAAAAAATAGCAACAAAATGACAAGGATCCGAAAAAGGGGCACGACTGACTTTTTCCTTATTTCATCCGAAAAATATACGGAAAATTTTAACGAAAGACAGTCTCCAGCACAAGGCTGAGTAGTGTGGACATCCACTTTTCCCAGTCCCAGATTTCTCATCACCAATCTCGGCTCATTCGC
>JAVVEZ010000071.1:0-18638 GCA_032250895.1 Pseudomonadales bacterium
TGATGCCCTTCGACTGCCGATACAGGTTATCCAGGGCATCGCGTTGGGGGGCCAGATAACGCCTGACTGTCGCCGCCTGCCTGCGCAAAGCCGAGACCCGGCTGCGCAAACCGGCAAGCCCGTTCGTTTCCTGAGCATCTTCAATGAGATCCATACGCTCTTCCATGCTGTCGATATACCCGCCAATCCCATCCGCAATGACTTCAACCAGGCCCACAACCAGCTCCTGAATGTTGCGGGGACCTTCCCCTCGTGCCAGGGACTCTCTGATGTTCTGAGCCGAAAAAACCCGGCGTTGACGAACCGTAATGAGCCGCTTGGGCTCTATCCAGAGGCGGACCGAGACCATATCGTCGGGCTCATCGCCCGGATTCACGTTGATCGCCCGCAGAATGACCAGCACACCTTCCTTCATGACCAGCGTTCTGGGACGGGTATCCTGCCGTACGATACTCTGCACAACCTCCGGCGCGATACCCATGGCCTCGAGACACTCCTCACTGCCCGGTTCCGAATAATCAAAATGGAACCAGAGCGGTTTATCCACGATTCCGGATTCGTGGATATCAATGCCACGCCCCTCGCCATCGAGTGTCAGACCAAAAACATAACAACTCTCCTGAAAGATTTCCCTTGCTTCTGACACGCTCAGATTCTCCTGTAACTGGTTCATTCACTTTGGGCAGCATGCTACCATTGCCATTTTGAACCATCCTTCGATAGTAAGCCATCGGGACCAACAATGTACCTTGAAACCGCCAGCCTCGATCAAAAATCCATGTACAAGATACTCATCGGCAGCGTGCTGCCCAGACCCATTGCCTGGGCTGGCACCCGCAGTCTGGCAGGCAAGGACAACCTGGCTCCCTTTTCTTTTTACAATGCCTTCAGCGCCAACCCGCCCATCGTCGGCTTCTCCCCCATTCCCCGGCTTGACGGCTCCAGGAAGGATACCTTGCAAAATGTCATGGAAACCGGCTGTTTCACGCTGAATGTCGTAAGCTATGATCTCGTCAGGAAAATGAGCATGAGCAGCGCCCTGCTGGAACCCGGAGACAGTGAATTTGACTATGCGGAGCTGACTCCGGTCCAGGCCGAAAGTATCAATGCTCCCTATGTTGCCGAGAGCCCGATCGTCTTTGAATGTGTACTGCAGCAAATGATCAGTTTTGGCGACCAGCCTGGAGCTGGCAACCTGATACTGGGCAAAATCACCCATGTGCGGATTGCCGATGAACTGTATTTGGAAAATGGCCGCATCGACTTCGGCGCCCTGGACCCGGTGGCAAGGCTGGGCGGGAATTTCTATTCCACACTCCGGGACCGCTTCGAGCTGGAGCGCGGCTAAGTGCTAAAAAAGCGCTAAAAGACAACACGTCAGCAGCAAACAAGGCAGTCACCATGACCCACAATATTTCCGTCAGCAATCTCCAGATCTCCCAGGTCCTCTACGATTTCATCGAAAAGGAGGCCGCGCCGGGAACCGGCATCAGCCCCAGGCACTTCTGGGCCTCGCTGGCCCGCATCATTGGAGAACTCGGCCCACGGAATCAGGCCCTGCTGAAACAACGGGATGAACTCCAGGCGCTCATCGATCAATGGCATCAGCAGCATTCGGTGATGGAATACCAGAAGGATATCGCAGGCTATCGTCAGTTTCTCACTGACATTGGCTATCTGGTGCCGCCGGGACCTGAGTTCAAAATCACCACCCGCAACACCGACTACGAAATTTCCACGGTGGCCGGTCCGCAACTGGTGGTGCCGGTCATGAATGCGCGCTATGCCCTGAATGCCGCCAACGCCCGCTGGGGCAGTCTCTTCGATGCCCTCTATGGCACGGATGTCATCCCCGAAGAAGGCGGCGCCGCCAGAAGCGCCACCTACAATCCCGTGCGTGGCCAGAAGGTCATCGACTATGCCGATGCCTTCCTCGACGACGCCATCCCCCTGAAACGGGGTCGCCACTGCCAGGTCACCGAATATCGCCTGTGCAATCAGAATGGCCATCTCATCGTCGAGGTGGAACTTGCAGACCGCACCCTCAGCGGACTTTCCAACCCTGGCAAACTGGTCGGTTATCAGGGCGATGTGGAAAAACCGTCGGTCCTGCTCTTCGTCAATCATGGTCTGCATCTGGAGCTGCAGATCGACCCCTTGCATCCCGTGGGGAAGCAGCATCATGCCGGTCTCAAGGATGTCTACATGGAATCCGCGATGACCACCATTCAGGACTGCGAGGATTCCGTGGCGGCCGTGGATGCCGCCGACAAAGTGCTGGTCTACCGCAACTGGCTGGGCCTGATGAAGGGCACGCTGGAGGACAATTTCGACAAAAACGGAAAAACCATCACCCGCCGTCTGAACCCTGATCGCCATTACCACGGCACCAGCGGCGAAACCGTCATCATGCAGGGCCGCAGTCTGTTGCTGGTGCGCAACGTGGGGCACCTGATGACCACCGACGCGGTGCTGGACAACCAGGGCCATGAAATCCCCGAAGGCATTCTGGATGCCATGGTCACCACCCTGTGTGCACTGCATGACCTCAAGGGCACGAATACCATCCGTAACAGCCGCAAGGGCAATATCTACATCGTCAAGCCCAAGATGCACGGTCCGGCGGAGGTCACCTTCACCAACGATCTGCTGATTGCCGTCGAAGATGCCTTTGGACTGAGCCGAAACACCCTCAAGGTGGGTGTGATGGATGAGGAACGTCGGACCAGCGCCAACCTCAAGGAATGTATCCGGGCGGTCAAGGACCGCATCTTCTTCATCAATACCGGCTTTCTCGACCGCACTGGCGATGAGATCCATACCAGCATGAAGGCCGGACCTTTCCTGCGCAAGGAAGCCGTCAAGGGCCAGCCCTGGATCACGGCCTACGAAAATTCCAATGTGGACATCGGCATCGAAACCGGCTTTACCGGCCGGGCCCAGATCGGCAAGGGCATGTGGGCCAAACCCGACATGATGGCGGACATGATGGCGCAGAAAGTGGTACATCCCAATGTTGGTGCCAACTGTGCCTGGGTACCCTCGCCCACCGCCGCCACCCTGCATGCCATCCATTATCACCAGATCAACGTGGCCAATACCCAGCGCGAACTGGCCTCCCGCGAAAAGGCCAGGCTCGACGACATTCTCACCATCCCACTGATGAAAAAAGATTCCCTCAGTGCAGAGGAAATCCAGGCCGAACTGGACAACAATGCCCAGGGCATCCTGGGTTATGTGGTACGCTGGATCGATCAGGGCATCGGCTGTTCGAAGGTACCGGATATCAAGCATGTCGGCCTGATGGAAGACCGGGCCACTTTGCGGATTTCCAGTCAGCATATTGCCAACTGGCTGTATCATGGCGTCTGCACCGAGGCCCAGGTCATGGCAACCCTGAGGCGCATGGCACTGGTCGTCGATGCCCAGAATGCCGGCGACCCGCGCTACAAAACCATGGCGCCCGCCTATGACGGCATCGCTTTCAAGGCCGCCTGCGACCTGATCTTCAAGGGTGTGGAACAGCCCAACGGCTATACCGAACCAGTGTTGCATGCACGCAGGCGCGAGTTGAAAGGGCAATTGAGCTGTTCATGAATTCATCACCCTGGGTATTGTCTTTATCACCGACCCTGTCGATACCTATATTGACATCATCGAAGGTCTATGATGTCAAATAAACCCGAGGCCCCCGGCGTTTTGAATTATTTCCTGAAAGTACTGCTGCTGAGCCTGCTGGCCGCTGCGCTCGCGTGGTACTTCGGCATCACGCTGGCCACCCGCTATTCCGATGGAATCCTGCTCTATCCGCCAGTGGCCAATGAACCGCCCGAGGTCAGCGATGCCTTTTATACAGGGATGGCGCTGGGAGCTACGTTTGCACTGCTGATCTACATCCTGATAGGTGCCTGCTTTTATACTCTCGGTAAATTCGGCATCGTTCACGCATCAAAAACAACAGCCGCTTTCCTGACTTCTGCACTGATCTGCCTGGTCATGATCCTGGTTTTTATCAGACTGGCTGGCTGAATGCAGATTAGCCGATCAACAGGCTGTTGAAAAACAGCCTGCCAACCCGGGCCATGGATGGACTTTTTGCTAAAAGTCGAAAACTTTGTCAACCCGAATCCCCGTCATGCGTTTTGGACAAAATAGACCGCCTAAGGTCTATTCTGTCCCAGGTTCAAACGGCTGTCAGGAAATCGTAAATTTCTTTGTTTTTTTGAAAGAAAATCAACAACGTTCCTGTCCTGTTTGTCGGGCGGTATTTCTAACATTGAAAATACAAGGAGGACGCTATGGAACAATTGAATCGACGGGTTAGGGGCTCCCGCGTGGTACGGGACTGACCGCTCTACAGTATCTCAAGATTCCCACAGGCATGTTTCCGTTTCTTTCCAGGTGATACCTCTGTTTTTTCGAGACATTGCTTATGAAGGTTCGGGAACTCTGCGGGGGCTGTGGGATATACAAATATGTTAAAAATCATCATAATAAGGGGTTCCACCCAATACGTAGCTTACGGACGTATGTCGTGGGATTTTGAAATCGTTTTACAATCAACAGGGAAACCACATGACTAAGCTAGAAAAATCCAATAAATCGAACAAATCCCGCCACTTTTTAATATCGGCACTCACCGCAGCAATTGCCAGTGTCAGCGGAATCAGCTACACCCAGGCACAAGACGAAGGTTCCGAGCTGCAGGAAATTTCGGTGACGGGTTCACGCATCCGGGCGACCGGCATGAACACACCGACACCCGTCACCGCCGTCGATGCCTCCGAACTGGCCACGATGGCCCCGGGCAACCTGATCGAATCACTCAGCCAGTTGCCCTTGTTCCTGAACAATGCACAACCACAGACCCAGTTCAACTTTGCCGGTTCCGCCGGTGCCAGTAACCTCAACCTGCGCGGTATCGGTACCCAGCGCACCCTGGTACTGCTGGACGGACGCCGGGTCGTTCCCTCCAGCCGTACCAACACCGTTGATATCGCCCTCTTTCCCGATGCCATGATCCGGCGTGTTGAAACCGTCACCGGTGGTGCGTCGGCAGCCTATGGTACTGATGCCATGGCCGGTGTGGTGAACTTCATCCTCGATACCGAGTTCACTGGCATCGATGGCCATCTTCAAGGCGGCACCACTCAGCGCGGTGATGGCGAAAACTGGGAAGGCGCCTTCAGCTTTGGCACCGATATCGGCGAGGACACACATCTGCTGATGTCCGTGTCCGGCTTCCAGCAGAACGGCATCGATGGCTATCAAGGCCGCGACTGGTTCCAGAGCTATGGTACCGTAACCAACCCGGCCTGGCAGTCTGCCATCAACGCCGGCACCTGCCAGATCAACGTGCAGTGCGCCGCCGGTCCGCAATTGATCACCGCCCCCAATGTGGTTTCCACACAGTATACCTTTGGCGGCCTGACCGTATCTCCCGTACCGGCACTCAACAATCTGCAGTTTCTGTCCGATGGCACCGTCAAACCCTTTCAGTTCAGCAATATGGGGACTCAGGGTCAAGGTCAGTTGTCGCAGTCCATCGCCCCCCAGTTCGGCGGTGGCAGTGGGGACAATATCGAGGCCGACCGCGGCGGTGAAGGCGGTCTGATTCCTGAGATCGAACGCGCCAATGCTTTCGTCTACCTGGATCGCGACCTGACTGACGATGTCAATGTCTACTTCCAGAGCATCTTCGGCAGCAGCAAGACCAATTCTCCGGCCTTCACTTCCCTGATGTTCGGACCCTGGCAGGCCACACTGTTTGCCGACAACGCCTTCCTGCCGGACAATCTGAGACAGACCATGGTCGACAATGGCGTTGAGTCCGTTGGCTTTTCCAGCCTGCGCAGCACGGCCGACCTCGGTCAGGCCCGCTTCGAGCAGGAAAACAGCACCATGTCCTACACCACCGGCTTCAAGGCTGACCTGAACGGCGGTTTCCTGGATGGCTGGCATGTCGACGGTTACTACCAGTGGGGCCGTACCGAAGTGCGCATCCGGCAGCTCGATTTTGCCCGCGTCGATCGCATCTTCCTGGCCATGGATGCCGTTGTGGATCCTGCCAACGGTTCGGTCGTCTGCCGTGCCGCGCTGGCCAATCCCGACCAGTTCGGCGGCTGTGTTCCACTCAACCTGATGGGTGAAGGCCGTGCTTCCCAGGAGGCCATCGACTATGCGCTGGGCCGCAACGATGGTACCAACCGCAAGGTTCAGGCTGCCAACCTGGAACAGCACGTGCTCGACTTTTCTGCGAATGGCGAACTTTATGAAGGCTGGGGCGCCGGTGCGATCTCGGCCGCTATCGGGGCTTCCTATCGCCGCGACCGTATCCAGCAGCGGATAACTGACCCGACCAACCTCCCGAATGACCCAACGGCCAGTGTCGTGCCGGTCAACAATCCGGCGGCCGGCATCCAGGGTATTCCGGGCGCTTTCCAGGGCGGTAGCTCAGGCTTCCAGTTTTCGGGTGCGCAAAATTTCACTGGTCGCATCAACGTCTATGAGGCCTTTACCGAGGTGCTGGTACCGGTAGTGTCCGACATGCCCTTCGTGCAGCAGTTCAATCTGACTGGCGCAGGACGCTGGGCGGATTATTCCGGCAGCGGCACGGTCTGGTCCTACAAATTTGGCCAGGACTGGCAGGTTTATGATGATCTGCGTCTGCGCAGCACCATCTCCCGTGACGTGCGGGCCGGCAGCCTGTCCGAGCGCTTCGACCAGCAGGGTCAGGGTGCTTCCGGTACTGACCCCTTCCGGGGCGGTCAGAGCAACGCCTTCGGACAGACCATCGGCGGCAATCCCAATATCGATCCGGAAAAGGCGCTGACCTTTACCGGTGGCTTTGTCTACCAGCCCTCCTACATAGAAGGCCTGTCGCTGTCGGCAGACTTCTATCGCATCCGGACCAAGGGTCTGATCGCCCAGTTGGGTACCCAGACCATCATCGACCAGTGTTTCGCGGGCGCTGAAAACCAGTGTGCCAATATCACCCGCGGCAACCCGGCTGACGATCCGGAATTTGGTGTCGGCGTGATCACCGGGGTCTTCAACGGGTTCCAGAATCTTGGTAGAGCCGTCGTGGCCGGCATCGATATCGAAGCCAGTTACCGCACTGATATCAATCTGTTCGGCAGCCTCGGTGGTGGCGGTGAAAGTCTGTCCTTCCGCAGCTTCTACAGCTATCTGGACCGCAACTCGATTGACAGTGATCCAACCAATGCTGCCAGCAATACCAAGATTGACAATGCCGGGAATATTGCAGGATCTCTGCCACGGCACAAGATCACCGGCAATCTTACCTACAGCAATGGTCCTTTCAGTGCCTTCATCCAGGAACGTTATATTTCGAGTGGCAAGAACAGCATTCGAATCAATGGTGTTGATGCCGTTGAAGGTATTCAGATCGACGATAACAAGGTACGAGCAGCTTATTACACCGACCTGAACCTGTCCTGGACCATGGATCAGCCCAACGGTGGCGAGATACGACTCTATGCCAACGTCACCAACCTGTTGGATGAGAATCCACCCATTCGGGCGGGCTTCTTCAACTTCTTTGGTGCCAGTCAGCAAGTCGATGCGCTACATGATGTACTGGGACGACGTTTTGTCGCTGGGATGAACTTCAGCTTCTAGGAAGTACAGTAAGAAGTATGGTGAAAGGCCTGCCAGGCTTGGCTTGAAGAAGGGTACGCTCTTCTCCGGGCTTGGACCTGGCAGGCTTTTTTTATTTCCCGGTTTCCAGTCTTCCTGCGTTTTGTTAGAGTGCCCGGACACGACAATTCACAGGACTGAAAAAATGCCTTTGCTTCGTTCCCTGAGCGCTGCCGGGAGCCTTCCCGAACTGCGCCAGCATTACCCTTTTCTGGATTTATTGCGCCCTTATGCACAGGCGCTGATGCGCGGCCCCTCTCCGCTGAGCCCGGGCGAACGCGAACTCATCGCGGCCTATGTTTCCGGCCTCAACAGTTGCTCCTATTGCTATGGCTCCCATTCCCGGGTGGCACAGGGTTTCGGTCTTGCTCCAGACCTGCTGGAAAGTCTGCTGGACAACCTGGAGACCGCCCCCATAGAACCACGTCTGAAACCCCTGTTGCACTATGCCCGCAAGCTCACCGAGACCCCCAGCCGCATGAGCCCGGCCGATGCCGCTGCGGTCTATGCCGCCGACTGGAATGACGAAGCCTTGATGCACACCATTGCCGTTTGTGCTTACTTCAACAACATGAACAGGCTGATAGCAGGCACCGGTATCAGCGGCACCCCGGGTGTTTATGAACATGCTGCGCAGCGCTTGCTCGAAACGGGCTACGACAAGCCCGCGGAGGCCCTGCCAGAACCTTGACGAGGCGGCGTGGACTAAGGAACCTGTGGTCCGCAATTAATCAGAGCTTTCCCTAAACGACCACTCGTCGATACAGATGCCAGGTGGCATGGCCCAATACCGGCATGGCAATGGCCAGGCCGAAAAACAGTGGCAGCGAGCCCAGCACGAGCAAGCCGGCAACCACAAGACCCCACAGCGCCATGGTCCGGGGATTGTGCAACACTGCCCGGACCGAGATGGCGACGGCTTTGCCGGCACTCACCCGGCGCTCCAGCAGCATCGGCAGCGAGACCACACTGATGCTGAAAACGACCAGCGCAAACAGGAAACCAAGCCCACAACCCAATGCAATCAGACTCCAGCCCTCGCGGGTTCCGAATAGCTGCTGCACGAAGCCAGCCACCGATTCCGGCAGGGCTGCGCCGAAAAACAGCTCATAGACCAGCAGCGCCGTCTGCAGCCAGGCGGCAAAAATGCCCACCATCACGATGCCCAAAGCCGCCAGTGCCCAGCGTGAAGGCGCCCGCAGAACGTCAAACACATGCCACCAGGCATAATCCTGCCCCCCTTCCCGGCGCCGGCTCAGCTCATACAGACCGCAGGCCGCCAGGGGGCCGACCAAGGCAAAACCGACGAGCAGGGGAAAAATCAGGGGGAGCATGCCATAGCCCAGACCGAGGCGGATCGAGACCAGCGCGGTCAGGGGATAAATCACACAGAGAAAAATGCCATGCGTCGGCCGCGCGTAGAAATCATCGCGGCCCTTGCGCAAGGCCTCCCACAGGTCCTGTGGTGCAATCCGGCGCACCGGCAGGTCATCAACTTCTTCACTATTCATCTCAGCTGTCTGGCTTGCAGTAACCATAATCAAACCTCGCGAATCGCTACGTTGACAAGTTTCAGCTGACCCGTACAAGACGACTGCTGTGATTTTTCCACTACCGGGGAGACAGGACAACACTTCGAGTTCGAGGGAGCCTTATAGACTGCGGACCCGCCTGATGGTGTATTTCTTTCGCCATTGACAGACTCCGTTTCCAGACCAACTCCAAGAGTCGGTCTGGAAATGAGACTTGCCTGCAATGCGCGCATGGCGAGGACACACCCGAACCTGATGCACGCTACCTCAGTAGCGGAAGCGCGCCCCGGCCACGAAGCGCCGGCCCAGCACATCAAACAGGCTCTGGTTGGTTTGGATGGACGAGGCCGTGAAGGTGCTGAAGCCAGCCGTCACCGGCGGATTTTCATCGAGCAGGTTGGTGACTGTCCCATAAACCTCCCAGGATGAACCATCGTCATTGTCAGCACTGTAAGAAAGCCGTAGATCGGTATAGAAGGCTCCGCGAACGGTATTGTCCGAAATCTCGACACCGGTCGTTTCGGTGGCATCGAGCTTACCCTGATCGATCCAGCGCTCCTGCACGAAGACCGTAATCGGTCCGTTGTTATAGGTGATATTGGTCGTGAACTTGAATTCCGGCAGGTCCTGCACGCCGGTCTCGCCGGCCCGCTCGATCTTTGGCGCCCCCGGATTCGTCAGTGAACTCTCGTTCAACCAGGTGCCCAGAAAGCGCCAGTTCAGCGATTCCTCATTGCCACCGAGAAACGTCAAGGGGGTATTGTAATTCAACTCCAGATCAATGCCCTCGGTCTGGTTTTCGGCGACATTCTGGAATACATCCATGATGCGAGAAACCACATTGGTAACGGGATCACGCTCGATCAACGCACACAGGTTCTGGGCGCCGGCAAAGCAGTCGTTGACAATCCGCTGCACACCCAACTGACTGATGGCGCCACTGATGTGGATGCGGTAATAATCGACCGTGGCCGAGAAGCCACTCAACCAGGCGGGTTGATAGATGGCCCCAACCGTCACCGTATCCGCCTCTTCGGGATCGACGGCTGGATTGCCGCCACTCTCCAACTGAATGCTGAAGCCATTGTTGTTGAGCTCAGGATCAGTAATGAAGCCAGCTCCACCGGTCCGGTCAAAGCGCTCCGCCAGGGTCGCGGCCCGCACGTCGTGGGAGCCGGTGGTGCGGATGCGCAGTTCATCATTGAGCTGCCAGTCACCACCGAATTTCCATGCCCAGACCGTGCCACTGCCGGTATAGTCGGCGAAGCGCCCGGACAGGGTAAGGTTGAATTGTTGCACGAAGGGAAGATCGGAAACCACCGGGACCAACATTTCGCCAAAGGCTTCCTTCACCTCGAAGCTGCCCTTGATATTGGGCACGGTGGCAAACTGCGTGGACTCCGGTTGATTGATGATATTCGGCGCCACGCCACGCAGCGCCGGATCCGCCGCCGGAAAGAAGGTCAGATCACGCGAGGGATTGCTCGGATCGACGACCAGTTGCGTGAGTTGCTCGCGCCGCCAGGAAACACCGGTAGCCAACGAGATGGCTCCCGCGCCCCAGCCATCATAGACCTCGCCATCCGCCGACAATTCAAACAGGTGTTCCGTGGTGTTGTCCCTGGTCAGCTTGGCACCGTCGCCGGTATTGTAGGTTTTGACGATGCCCAGATCCAGGCCGGTATCGGTGAAGGAGACCGGCGTGGTGAATTCCTGATTGGGATCAAAGTCAATGACATAGTCCAGGGCCTCGGGTGAAGCCCGTCCGGCACCGAAGAGATTGAGCGGCACACAATTTCCCCATTTTTCGGGATCGATGAGTGCCGGCCGGCAGACGATGGAACCGGTGGCCGGATCCACGACCGCGTCGACCGCTGCGTTCACACGGTCCTGCCGAATACCTCCCAGCATGCGGCCACGCTGTTTGTTACGGCCGGCCTGATAATAGCTGTGCACCTGCCAGTCCTGGAAGAAACCGGCTTGATCAATAGTCAAATCAAAGCCGACTGTCCCGGCAAAGGTGTTACTTTCAGTCTTGGTGGAGGCATTGGCAGCCAGGTCCTCCGGTCCGCCGATACGTTGCAGCTTGAAGGATTCCAGGCCTTCAGCCAGCATGGTCTGGCGAACGGATTCCGGCAGGAAGGCGTTCTCCGGGAAGATCGTCAGTTCGGTATTGAAACCGGCATTTTCAAAGATGCCTCCCAGATTATTGCTGACCGATTGATTCTTCCCCCATATGCCCTGCACATAGACATTGAGATTGTCGGTGACATCATAATCCAGGTAGGTGAAGGCATTGCCGCGCTCCGCCTCGGGTGCCAAGGTGGGGCGCAGATTCGTATTCAAGGAGCCACTGCCGCCATTGGTAATGGACTGCGAGCGGGTACCCGAACCGACGATGGAGATATCACTCAAGACGAAGGGCGTCACCGTACCATCGGAAAGAAACTGCAAATTGTCGAGAGCCGATTTTTGACCATTCGGCAACAGCCCGGGCGTTTTGATGACCCCCCCTAGGGTACTCTGCGTCGAGACCACATTGGGCAGGATCAGATCCCGTGGACCCGTGGGGTCGGGATTGGTCACCGTGCCAAAGCTCTGGAACCAGTTGCGGCCATCATAGGTGGTCACCCGATTCTGCTGGTAGGCTTCGGCCGAAAACAACAGGTGCATTTTTTCGCCGATGTCAGTACCAAAAGTGAAGGAGCCTTCCCAGTTCTCGTTGTCCCCGCGCGTGGTGGCACCACCCTGAAAGTGCGTATCGACGCCGGTGAACTCCTTGTTGAGAATGAAGTTGGCGACTCCTGCCACGGCATCGGTACCATAGGAGGCCGAGGCCCCGCCGGTCACCACTTCAAGACGCTGTACCAAGGCTTCGGGGAAAGTATTGATGTCACTGACCCCCTGCCGGTTGGTCGGCGGCGAGCGGCGACCGTCCAGCAACACCAGGGTCCGATTGGTACCCAGACCCCGGATATTGAGTCCGCCTGAACCCGGCGAGGAAAAGAAGTTACCCGGGCTGTTCTGTGTATTGTTGTTGAAAAACTGCGGCAGCTGGCTGATGGATTCGATCAGATTGCCCGGCGCCATGTTACTGAGTTCCTCCACGCCCACCGAGGTCACCGGTGTCGCTGCCGTGAGGCCCGGGGCGCGGATGCGCGAACCGGTAATCTGAATTTCTTCCAGCGCTCCGGTCTCTTCCTGGGCCTGGACACAGGCGGCACTGGTAACACCGGCAATGGCGGCAGCAAGCGTGGAAATCAAGAAACGACGGGATTGTTTTGAATTGCGGAACTTTTTTATTGTTTTCATTTTTTTTCCCCAAAATTGAATGCATTTATTTAATTTACTTCATTTGATTTTGATTCCAGGTACTACATTCACAGATTAAAAATTTCCAAAGAAGACCCTTAGGAAAGGTATGAACAACTTTTTATAGCATACATTACAGTACACACGGTATCACTCCGATGAAAGAATAGAATAATTAAATCAATATATTACATAATCACATCCTCCATAAAAATGAATTATGACCAATTTGATTTTAATATCATTCCCAGGAGCCTGAGCCCGACAGGCTCATGGATCGTTCAGTCAAACCAAGCGTCATCAACCGGAAGAAGCAAAACTGCAGACTATCCTTTCAAAGTAATTGCGTAAAAACAAGAAGAATTTATCGTTCCGGTTTTTTTTCAGCATATCGAATCCGAATCCGAATCCGATGTTGAACCATGCCCAAACCAACTCTCTGCGTTGGTCCGGGCATGGGACTTATCTAGGCGTCTCGTTCAATTCAGAAACCCAGGTCTGCATTACCGAAACATCAGTAGCGGAAGCGAACCCCGGCCACGAAGCGCCGGCCCAGCACATCAAACAGGCTCTGATTGGTTTGCGACGCAGTCGCCGTAAAGGTGCTGAAACCGGCCGTCACCGGCGGGTTTTCGTCCAGCAGGTTGGTGACTGTCCCATAGACCTCCCAGGATGAGCCATCATCATTGTCAGCATTGTAGGAGAGCCGCAGATCGGTATAGAAGGCTCCGCGTACTTTGTTGTCCGAAATCTCGACACCGGTCGTCTCATCACCATCGAGCAGACCCTGATCGATCCAGCGCTCCTGCACGAAGACCGTAATCGGTCCGTTGTTATAGGTGAGATTGGTCGTGAACTTGAACTCGGGCAGGGACAGCACACCCGTCTCCCCAGCCCGTTCCACCTTCGGTGCCCCCGGATTGGTGATGGAATTTTCGTTCAGCCAGGTACCCAGAAAGCGCCAGTTCAGGGATTCCGCATCGCCACCGAAGAGCGTCAATGGCGTATTGTAATTGAACTCCACATCGATGCCTTCGGTCTGCGTCTCGGCGATATTCAGGAAAACGTCTTCGATGATCAAGACTTGGTTGGTGGCGGGATCGCGCGTAATGCGTTCACACAGACCCTGGGCGCCGGCAAAACAGTCATCGACGATGCGCTGCACACCCAGTTGACCGATGGCGCCGCTGAGGTGGATTCGGTAATAATCGACCGTGGCCGAGAAGCCGCTCAACCAGGACGGTTGGTAAATGGCTCCGACCGTGACCGTATCGGCCTCCTCGGGTTCAACATTCGGGTTGCCTCCACTGACCAGACTGACACTGAAGGCATTGTTGTTGAATTCAGGGTCCGTAATGGCGGCGGCCGCGCCGGTGCGATCGAGTCGTTCCGCCAGGGTCGCGGCCCGCACGTCGTGCGAGCCGGTGGTGCGTATGCGCAGTTCATCATTCACCTGCCAGTCACCACCAAACTTCCAGGCCCAGACCGTGCCGCTGCCGGTATAGTCGGCAAAACGTCCCGCCAGGGTGAGGTTGAATTGCTGCACGAAAGGCAGATCCGAGACAACCGGAACCAGCATTTCACCAAAGGCTTCCTTCACCTCGAAGCTGCCCTTGAGGTTGGGCACGGTGGCGAACTGAATGGTCTGGCCACGGTCGGCGATATTGGGTGGGATACCACGAAGCGCCGGGTTCAGGACCGGTCTGAGCGTAAAATTCCCCATCGGGTTGGTTGGGTCGACGACCAATTGCGTGATCTGCTCGCGTCGCCATGAAATACCTGTCGCCAGGGACAAGGCACCGGCACCCCAGCCGTCATAGAGCTCGCCATCTGCCGACAATTCGAAGAGATGTTCCGTGGTATTGGTTACCGTACGCTTGGCGCCATCATCGGTATTGAAGGTTTTTTCGACGCCCAGATCAAGCCCGCTGTCGCTGAAGAAGATTGGCGTGGTGAATTCCTGCCCACGATCAAAGTCCGTCACGAAGTCGAGGGCCTCGGGCGAAGCCCGTCCGGCCCCGAAAAGATTGAGCGGTACGCAATTGCCAAAGTTCGCGGGATCTATCAGTGCCGCCCGGCATACGACGGAACCGGTAACAGGATCTGCTACGGCGTCAACCGCCGCAACCACGCGGTCGATGCGGATACCACCCTGCTGGCGGCCACGCTGTTTGTTGCGACCGGCCTGATAATAACTGTGCACCTGCCAGTCCTGGAAAAAACCCGCCTGGTCGATGGTCAGATCAAAGCCGACGGTGCCGGAAAAGGTGTTGGTTTCGGTTCTGGTGAAGGCGGTGGCAGCCAGGTCCTCCGGCCCGCCGAGACGTTGCAGTTTGAAGGATTCCAGGCCTTCAGCCAGCATGGTCTGACGAATCGCTTCCGGCAGGAAGGCATTGTCGGGAAAAATCGTCAATTCGGTATTGAAACCGGCATTTTCAAAGGTACCGCCCAGGTTGGTGCTGGTGGATTGATTCTTGCCCCACAGGCCCTGGACATAGACATTGAGATTGTCGGTGACATCATAATCCAGATAGGTGAAGGCATTGGCGCGCTCTGCCTCCGGGGCCAATGTGGGCCGCAGATTACTGTTCAGGGTGCCGCTGCCACCATTGGTGATGGACTGCGAGCGGGTACCGGCACCGACGATGGAGACGTCACTGAGGATGAAGGGTGTCACCGTACCGTCGGACAGAAACTGCAGGAAATCAAGAGACGATTTTTGACCATTGGGCAACAAGCCTGGTGTGCGGATGATGCCGCCGACGGTAGCCTGTGTCGAAACCACGTTGGGCAGGATCAGATCCCGTGGACCCGTGGGATCGGGATTGGTGACCGTGCCATAGCTCTGGAACCATTTTCTATCATCAAAAGAGGTCACCCGATTTTGCTGAAAAGCCTCGACCGAAAACAACAGGTGCATCCTGTCGCTGATATCAGCACCGAAACTGAAGGAACCCTCCCAGTTCTCATTGTCACCACGGGTGGTGGCACCACCCTGCAAGTGCGTATCGACGCCGGTAAACTCTTTGTTGAGAATGAAGTTGGCAACCCCCGCCACCGCATCGGTACCGTAGGATGCCGACGCACCACCCGTCACCACCTCAAGTCTTTGAATCAAGGCCTCCGGAAAGACATTGATGTCACTGGTACCTTGTCGGTTGGCAGGCGGTGAACGGCGCCCGTCCAGCAATACCAGCGTGCGATTGGTGCCCAAACCCCGGATATTGAGCCCCCCGGAGCCAGGCGAAGTAAAAAAGTTACCCGGATTGTTCTGCGTGGCGTTGTTGAAAAACTGTGGCAGCTGGCTGATGGATTCGATCAGATTGCCCGGCGCCATCCTGCTGAGTTCGTCCACTCCCACAGAAGTCACCGGCGTGGGTGCCGTGAGACCTGGAGCGCGGATGCGCGAACCGGTAATCTGAATTTCTTCCAGCGCTCCGGCCTCTTCCTGGGCCTGGACATAAGCGGCACTGGTAACACCGGCAATGGCAGCAGCAAGCGTGGATATTAAAAATCGGTGGACCTTGATCGATTTGCAGGGTATCTGTTTTCTTGGCATTATTCTCTTCCTCGGATTGTATGGTTTTTATTGCTCCCTAAGAAAGCAATGCTCTCCGGCATCTTCACCAACACCTACTGGTATCTTGAGCGACAGTTTCCTCCTCGATATCACCAGATGAAACCCCTGGTACCAAAGCACAGACCCTGACATTGGCGGTATTCTTTCCTATGGAAACGTTAAGGAAGCTCTGAATAACCCGCTACCTTGACGCAGACCGGGGTCCAGTGACGTCAAGAACCTGGATGACGGCAAGGAACTTGAATGACTGTGGCGTTTGTCTGTGTTGTTGTTTTTTCAGCAGAGACCTTGTAGCTTGGCAGCTCGGGAAACACAGGCGCTTCCCTGGGCGCGAGCAGGACATCACGATAAAATTGACCGCCCTATCTCACGCTTGAGTTATTCAGGAATCTCTTGACCTTGCACGAAGAAACCAGCCAGCTGTTCGTCCAGATTCTGATTCTGCTGGGAAGCTCGACGATTCTCATTACCCTGTTCCACCGACTCGGTCTTGCCCCCCTGCTGGCCTTCCTGCTGGTGGGTCTGATTTTCGGTCCAACCGGACTGCAGGTGGTGACCGATGCCGGTAACCTCAGTGCCATCGCGGAACTGGGCCTGAGCTTTCTGCTCTTCATTCTCGGTCTTGAGTTCTCCCTGCCCCGGCTTTATGCCCTGCGCCATACGGTCTTTCGGGTAGGCAGTGCCCAGGTGCTGCTGTGCACCCTGGCCTTTGCCCTGGCCTTGCGCTGGTGGGGGCTGGGTTGGGAAGCCGCGCTGCTTGTCGCAGGCGGTCTGTCACTGTCATCCACCGCCATCGTATCGCGGGAACTCAGTCGTCTGGGCCAACTGCATACGCGTCATGGCGAGATTGCCATCGGAGTCCTGCTGTTTCAGGATCTGGTGGCCGTGCTCCTGCTGATTCTGGTACCGGTTCTGGCTGGCCAGGGAGAAAGCCTCGGCTGGCAGGCGCTGCTGCTGCCGCTGGGGCAGAGCAGCCTGTTGCTGGTGGTTTTTTATCTGACAGCCCGCCACCTGCTGCCACGCCTGCTGCGGGAAGTGGCGCGGCAGAAATCCGATGAACTGCTGGTGTTGACCGCCCTGGTCATCGTGCTGCTGTCGGCCAGCTTGACCTCCTCGGTCGGACTGAGCATGGAACTGGGCGCCTTCCTGGCTGGCATGATGTTGGGGGACACCCACTTTCGCCATCAACTGGAAGCCGACATCAGACCCTTCCGCGATCTGCTGCTCGGCCTCTTCTTCATTACCATCGGCATGTTGATCGATCTTGAGCTGTTGCGGGAATACTGGTTCCGCATCCTGGTCAGCGGGCTGGCACTGCTGCTGTTCAAAACCCTGATCATCAGTGTGATTGCCAGGATCCTCGGTGAAGCCTGGCGTGCCGCCATCCCGGCGGGGCTGGCGCTGTCCCAGGGCAGCGAATTTCTGTTTGCCCTGCTGGCACTGGCCAGCCGGGATCGCCTGGTCGATCAGGATGTGGCCTCCTTCCTGATTGCCATGACCATTGTCAGCATGGTGCTGACCCCGATCGTCATTCGGCATGGCCAGCGCTGTGTCGATGCCGTTCTGGCAAGCTTCCACAAACCCGCGCTGGCGGAGCTGGGCCAACACCGCTCCCTGCCGGAGCAGCCCCACAGCCGGCATGTGCTGATCCTCGGTTTTGGCCGGGTCGGACAGATCGTAGCCCGGTTTCTACGCCCCCTCGCCCTTCCCTATCTGGCGATTGAAACCGATGATGTGCGCATTGCGGAAGCCAGCGCTGCCGGAGAGCCGGTGTTCTTCGGGGACAGCACCCGGCTGGATATTCTCAAGGCCGCCGGAGCCCATCGCGCCAGTCTGGTGGTCATCAGCTTTGATGATGCCGGGGCCGCCGCAAAAATTCTGCAGCAAATCCGGGAACTGAACCCCGCCGTACCGGTGCTGGCCCGCACCCGCGACGATGCCGACCTGGACCGCCTGATGGCTCTGGGCGCCACCGAAGTGATACCGGAAACGCATGAGGCCAGCCTCACGCTGGTTTCCCATATCCTGCTGATGCTGAACATCCCCAGCCGGGATATTCACAACATGATCGACAAGGCCCGGCGCGAGCGCTACCGGATGCTGCACGGTTTTTATCACGGTGAGCGGATCGGGTTCCTGAAAAAAGATGTCCCGCAGGGGGAGATTCTGCATGCAGTGAGGCTCAGCGAACAGTCCTGGGCCTGTGGCAGAAAACTGCATGAGCTGAGCCTGCCCGCAGAGCTCGTCATCAATGAAATCCAGCGCGGCCAGGACGTTTTTCATCCGCTGCGAACAGACGACTTCAGACTCCACAGTGGGGATGTGCTCATCCTCTGCGGTGAACTCGATGCCGTGAGTGCCGGGGAGGCCTGTTTGCTGAGTGGCTGACGGCAAGGCTGGAATCTGCGGGACGGAAGATGGACACAGCGGTAAACAAGGCATGTGTTCCCGGCTATCGCCAATGCGTGACAGAAAAGAGAAACGCCCCCCTTTACTAGTGCTGCAACCTGGAAATACTGAAACATGAAAGCGCGTCTTCGCACCCGTGGCAGCGT